>JBBRXW010000074.1:0-8524 GCA_038238295.1 Flavobacteriales bacterium
CATCTGCACTTCGACCATTGTGGCGGAAGCGTTCAGTGGAATAAGGCTAAAACCGGTTATGAAGTTGCTTTCAAAAATGCCAAATTCTGGAGCAATGAAAACCATTGGGAATGGGCTACGAAGCCTAATCCAAGAGAGAAAGCTTCTTTTCTTAACGAGAATATCTTACCGATGCAGGAAAGTGGCCAATTGAATTTTGTTCAAAAATCCAATAGTGATTTTATAGAAAAGTCGGAGTTGAACTTTGGGATTTTTTTTGTCGATGGACACACTGAAAAAATGATGATTCCAAAGATTCAATATCAGGATAAAACCATTTGCTTTATGGCAGATTTGCTTCCAACCGCAGGTCATATTCCTTTGCCCTATGTAATGGGTTATGATACCCGGCCACTACTAACTTTGCCTGAAAAAGCTACATTCTTAAATACTGCTGCGGACAATAATTACTATTTGTTTTTAGAGCATGACGCCCATAATGAAATCATTACAGTTGAAAAAACAGACAAAGGTGTTCGTATGAAAGATGCTTTTAAGTGCGACGATCTTTTTTAGCCTGAATGCTGCGATTCAGTTGATCAACTGTAACAAATCTTTTCACTTCGTTACTAACAGTATGTATTTATTTGACATGTCAATTTTTGACCCTTCATTTATATATCAACCTTTAACCCGTTCACATAGAATAGAGGCATACTGCGGTAATATCCTCATCCAACATTTTCAGGTATCCACTGTTAAATTTCAACATTATGAAAAGATTATTTATCCTATTGTTTTTTCCGATATTGATTCATGCGCAAATGCCGCAACGAAAAGCGTTCTTAGGCATGTTAGGCAAAGGGAATGAAAAAGGAATTTTGATTGATTCTGTGATAATTAACTCTACTTTTTCAAAACTCCACCTTAAAAAAGGAGATGTTCTTACATCTATAAATGAAAAGGCAACACCAAATATGGAAGCTTATATTGCGATAGCAGGCCTAATTCGTTCCGGCGATAAGATCAAAGTCGGCTTTTTCAGGGGGGAAAAATTGATAACTACAAAAACTATTGCCAATATGAAACCTTATGAAATATCTCCGTTGGCAGATATTATTTACGATTGGGTGAAGTTTAAAAATGGTTACTTGAGAACCATTACACGAAAACCGAAGGGGAAAAGCAATCTGCCGTGCATTTTGTTAATTCCTGGATACGGCTGTGGCAGCATCGACAATTTCAGCAAAGGGTATAATGGAAAACTCATGGATGAATGGCTCAAAAGCGGCTATGCCGTTGTAACGATTGAGAAGTCCGGAATGGGAGACAGTTTTGGCTGTAAACCCTGCGGAGAAGTTGATTTGGTGACGGATATCGAAAGTTTTGATGAAGGCTACAACTATATGGAGAAGTTGCCTTTCGTTGATCCTTCAAAATTATTCATTTTTGGGCATTCTTTGGGTGGAACAATAACTCCGGAAATAGCCAAACTCCACAATCCCAAAGGCGTTATGGTCTTCGGCTGCGTATTTCGTCCTTGGAGCGAATTTTTATTAGAAATGCACCGCGTGCAGAAACCGCTTTTGGATAAACTGAATTACCAGCAAACTGAAATTTTCATGCGAAAGATTCAGAAGATTTATTTCGAATTCTTTGTGTTGAAAAAAACGCCAGAACAATTGGTGCAGATCCCTGAATATACCGATGTGGTGATTTCCGAACTCGGTTACAAAAAAGGGAGCAATGACATGTGGGGCAGGCATTGGAAATTCTGGCAGCAAATAGATTCTCTCGATTTGGCCAAAAGTTGGAGTGAAGTAAAATGCCCGGTTTTAATACTTCATGGCGGGAGTGACTACGAGCAATGTTCATAAGTATAACAGATGCTGATTCAAAATACGGTTAATGAAGCGCATCCAGGGTTTGCGGAGTGGATAACGATTCCTGAACTCGATCATTTTATGATGAAAAGTGGCAGTTGGTTCGAGGCGGTAAAGAATTTCGAAGAACAGCAATATACAAAGGGAAATTTCAACTATAAAATAGCGGAAGAGACTATTAAATGGTTAAAAATGAAAACATAATGTTAAATTTTATTTGACATGTCAATTTTTTTTAAATACTTTTACACTATGGAAAGATTGGAAAATATTAATTTTTATATGCTCGACAAGGCCATCCGAACTTATCGGATGTATTCCCAAAAAAAATTACGCGAAAATGGGTATAAAATCACTGTGGATCAGTGGTTGATAATAAAAGTCCTACTGGAAAATCCAAAAATCTCGCAGCAGGAAATCGCAGAAAAAGTTTTTAAAGACAATGCCTCAGTAACCCGAATCATTGAACTTTTGGTTAAGTCATCCTACTTAGACCGGAAAGTAAATCCGAAAGACCGAAGAACATCTATACTGACTGTTACTGCCGAAGGCGAAGCCATTATCGGTAAGGTTCAGGATTTGGTGTTGGAAAACCGTAGAATCGCACAAACAGGCCTCAATTTAGAGGAATTGCAGAACCTGAATGCGACCCTAAAAAAAATAATTAAAAACTGTCAACCATAAAGTGCAGCGTCATGGTGAAATTAATCTATTTATTAACCGTCTTGTTCGTTTTTTCATTTACTTTGATTTTCTCTATACTTGAAATCATATTGAAACACTAATGATATATTCTTTTAATGATGCAATCGGCTTCCAGAGCGGCTGCATTAAATTATTGTTAATTACATCTGTTTTTCCAACAAATCCTAACTATTTTTGACTTTTAAAATTTACTAAAAATGAATCAATTTAAATCTGTTTATTACTCTTTAGCCTTGGCATTGACTGTTTCTGCCTCTGTATTTGCTCAAAATTCAGGCGGACTTATGGCTAAAAAAGGAACGCTAACTGAAGAACAATTAAAAAGATGGAGCCATCTTGACCTTGCAAAAGATAGCGTACCAGGAATGAGCGTCGACCGTGTCTATGCGGAACTTCTTAAAAACAAGAAAGGTAAAAAAGTGATTGTTGGTGTCGTAGATTCGGGTGTCGACATTGATCATGAAGACTTGAAATCAGTCATCTGGACGAATAAAAAAGAAATTCCCGGCAACGGAATTGATGATGATAAAAACGGTTACATCGATGATATTCATGGATGGAATTTCTTAGGCGATGCTATCAATGAAAACCTTGAAATGACGCGAATCCTAAAAAGCCCCGATGATGGTTCCGAAACCTATAAAGCCGCCAAAGCAGAGCATGACAAAATGTATCAGGAAAATATGCAGGGAAAACAACAGGTCGACTTTATTTTTAAAGCCAATCAAACGATTAAAGACTTTCTAAAAAAAGACAAATATACGCTTGAAGATGTAAAAGGAATTGAGACTACCGATGCTTCCGTGCTCAAAAGCAAACAAGTAATGAGTAGCATTATTAACCAAGCCGGACCGAACTTCGAAGACGACCTTAATGACTACAAAGATCAAGTTTACAGCATGCTGAACTACAATCTAAATACTGATTTTGATGGAAGAAAAGTGGTTGGCGATAATCCAAATGACATCAACGACAGAATTTACGGAAACAATATCGTTTATGGACCTGACAAAAAAGAGGCGCTTCACGGAACGCATGTTGCCGGTATCATCGCCCAGCAACGAAACAATAATATTGGTGGAGACGGTATCACCAATAACGCTGAAATCATGGCCGTTCGTTGTGTTCCAAACGGAGACGAGTATGACAAAGACATCGCTTTAGGGATTCGGTATGCGGTGGATAACGGCGCTAAAGTGATTAATGGAAGTTTCGGTAAAGCATTCTCCCCACACAAACAATGGGTGCAAGATGCCATTCGTTACGCCGAGAAAAAAGATGTTTTGATTGTTTTCGCTGCCGGAAACGATGGTAAGAATGTCGATGAAGAAGCTACGTTCCCAACCGATTCTGATGATAAAAAAATTGAAGTGGCGGACAATGTTATTACAGTTGGTGCCTTGAATGATGAATATGGCTTGCATTCTGTAGCGCCATTCTCTAATTATGGGAAAGCGAATGTCGACGTCTTTTCTCCTGGTATGAAAATTTATGCCACGACTCCAAACAACACCTATAGATACGAGCAAGGGACTTCAATGGCTTCGCCTAATGTGGCAGGTGTAGCGACTTTATTGCGTTCGTATTATCCTGCTTTAAGTGCCAAACAAATCAAACACATTATCATGGACTCTGGCACTGCCCTTCCTGGAGATGTAGAAGTTGGGGGCAATCCGGATGACAAACGTGCATTCAGTGCTTTATCAAAATCGGGGAAAATTGTCAATGCTTACAACGCTTTTGTGATGGCAGAAAAAATGTCTAAAAAAACAAAACATAAAAAAGTAAGAGGATAATCGATTGCTGCTTTAATGATTAAAATGAGCTTGACGGAAAAAATATTTTCTTCAGGCTTATTTTATTTTTATATTTATTTTAAAATTTCAAAGATGAAACTACTTTCTCTATTTTCCTTTTTAGTGTTATCGCTAACCACATCCGCGCAAAGCACCAACTATTGGCAACAGCATGTTGATTATAAAATGAATGTCAACATAGATGCGAAAAAATACCAATACAAAGGAAATCAGGAACTCATATATACCAATAACTCGCCGGATACTTTAAAGCGTGTTTTCTATCATTTATATAATAATGCTTTCCAACCGGGAAGCGAAATGGATGCACGCGTCTCATCGATAGCAGATCCTGATCGCAGAATGATTAATAAAATTAAAATCGACGGAAAGGATGTCAAAGAAAGCCGGATTGCCAAACTCAAACCCGATGAAATTGGTTATCTTAAAATCTCGAATTTCAAACAAGATGGCGTTCCGGCAGCAGCAAAAGAAGTCGGAACTATTCTAGAAGTTACTTTGGCAAAACCAATATTACCGAATGCTTCAACAAAATTTACATTGGATTTCGACGGGCAAGTTCCGGTTCAGATTCGTCGTTCCGGCAGGAATAATGCTGAAGGCGTCGAATTCTCAATGTCGCAATGGTATCCGAAAATGGCTGAATTTGATTTTGAAGGCTGGCATGCCGATCCGTATATCGCCCGCGAATTCCATGGTGTTTGGGGGGATTTTGATGTCAACATCACGATCGATAAAGAGTATGTTTTAGGTGGAAGCGGCTACTTACAAAACCCAAACGAAATTGGAAAAGGCTATCAGGATAACGGTGTTGCCGTAACGTATCCTAAGAAAACCAAAACATTGACCTGGCATTTTATTGCCCCGAATGTGCATGATTTCACTTGGGCAGCGGATAAAAATTACCTTCATGATATCGTTCAAATTCCAAATGGAGCGACGTTGCATTTCCTATACAAAAACAATTCGAAAATTATTGATAACTGGAAAAAAGCAGAGCCGGAAACAGCCTATCTGATGCAGTTCTACAATCAAACTGTTGGAAAATATCCTTACAATCAGTACTCCGTAATTCAAGGCGGCGATGGCGGAATGGAATATGCCATGTGTACTTTGATTTTAGGTGAAGGGAACTATGACGGACTAATTGGCGTTATCGCACATGAAATGGCGCATTCCTGGTTTCAACATGTTTTGGCTTCCAATGAAAGCAAGCACGGTTGGATGGATGAAGGTTTTACTTCGTATTTAGAAGATTTAGGAATGAATGAAATTGCCGAAAAGAAAGTGACGAATCCCCATCAAGGCTCATATGATGCTTATGTGTTTATGGTTAATTCCGGAAAAGAACAACCTCAAAGTACGCATTCGGATCGCTATGATTTTAATCAAATGTACAGCATTACTTCCTATAGCAAAGGCGATATTTTCTTGTCGCAATTGGGTTATTTGATTGGTAAAGAAAATTTGGCCAAAACGTTGAAACGTTATTTCAATGATTTCAAATTCAAGCATCCGACACCAAATGATATCAAACGTACCGCTGAAAGGGTTTCGGGAGCCAATCTCGATTGGTATCTGTTAGATTGGACGGAAACTACCAACACTATCGACTACGCAATCAAAAATGTAGAAAGCGCAACAGACGGTGTGCAACGGACTGGAGTTACTTTAGAAAGAATCGGACGGATGCCAATGCCGATAGACCTATTGGTTGAATATACCGACGGAACAAAAGAATCCTTCTACATTCCGTTGCGAATGATGAGTTTTGAAAAAGAAAATCCAACCCCACAGATCAAAAGAACGACTTTAAAAGATTGGGCTTGGGCAAATCCAACATACTTTTTTGAAATTCCAAAAGCAAAAAGTGCTATCCAAAAAATCACGATTAATGATAGCGGTCTGATGGCCGATATTAAGAAAGAAAATAACACGTTTCCGGCGGCAGAAACCAAAAAATAATTACAATAAAAAACCCTCAGGGTTTTGATTCCGGAGGGTTTTCTTTCTAATCGGCTAATAAAAGCTCTTTAGAGTTCTTTTATATTGTTTTATCAATTTATCCGCTTTATAGCAGCAGTTGTTTCTTCAACCCGCGGATCATGCTTATTTTTGAGAACGTTTTGAAAACGTTTTTTCTGTCATAATTATATTGTAAAGATACTTACTGAGGTAAGGTGCTCCTTTACAGAATTTTAATTTTAATTTATATAATTTATATTTTTGCTATTGTGGCAGTTTTTTGAAGAATAGTTTTTTAGAAAAGCACTTTGTACTTTTGCCCGTCTTTTTACAAAACCTGTATGAAATATACCTACCCAAAATCTGAAAAATTGAAAAGTAAAGTCACGATTGATTTGCTTTTTTCAGAAGGCAAATCTGTCTCAAAATATCCGTTGCGATTGGTATATGTTCCAGTCGTTCCTGAAGCGAGCGAAAAGATAAAAATGGGTGTTTCTGTTTCTAAGAAATATTTCAAACACGCTGTCGATAGGAACTATTTCAAAAGAATATTGCGAGAAACCTATCGTCTAAACAAACATCTGCTCTTGGATGAGACGAATCAGCAGTATGCGTTTATGTTTTTTTATCAAACGAGCGGCCGTCTTAACTATCAGGAAATCCACACCAAAACAATTCAACTTTTTGAAAAATTTGTACTACAAGTTCAGTCGGCGCAAAAAATTTAACACACCTTTTTCTGCGGTTTAGTATAACGAATTCCCAATAATGATTGTTTTTAATCGTTAAACTTTTATATTTGACGCTGATTCGGAGCTTTGAAAATTTAATTTAATCCTGCGAAAACAATTACCATGCATTCATTTCCTAAAAAAAGATATATTCTCCCAGTCTTAGCAGGCGCTTTCTTATATGTTGGGGTCAGTTTTAAAGAGGATTTTTTCGAAGTAGCCAAACAAATTGAAATTTTCACGACGCTTTTTAAAGCGGTAAATTCCAATTATGTTGATGACACCAATCCAGGTGAACTTATGGACAAGGCCATCAAAAGCATGCTTGCTGATCTCGATCCGTATACCAATTATTTTAACGAACAGGATGTTGTCAAATATAAAATTAACAACACTGGTGAATATACTGGCATTGGCGCATTAATGACGCGTAAAGAAGACAAACTAATCATAAAAGAACCCTATAAAAATTTCCCTGCCGACAAAGCCGGATTAAAAGCTGGGGATGAAATTATCCAGATTGGCGATGTTGATTTAGCTGATTTCAAAGACGACGCTTCTCAGTTATTAAAAGGTGCTAAAAACACTAAAATTCCCATCAAATATATTCGTCAAGGAAAAACAATGACGACGCAGATTATTCTCGACGAAGAAGACACCAAAGCCGTTCCTTTTTCTGGTAAAATCGATGATAAAACGGGCTATATCGTATTGACACAATTTACCCGTACTGCTTCGCAGGAAGTTAAAGATGCCTTGGAAAAGTTGAAAAAAGATGGCGCCGAGCGAATAGTTTTAGACTTGCGAAATAATCCAGGTGGTCTGTTGAACGAAGCAGTCAATATCTGTAATTTATTTGTTCCAAAAAATGAAGTCATCGTTACGACAAAATCAAAAATAGAAAAACACAACAATACTTTCAAAACCAATCATGAACCTGTAGACCTAGAGATTCCATTGGCGATTATTGTCAACAGTAAAAGTGCTTCCGCCTCCGAAATCGTATCCGGCGCTTTGCAGGATTTAGACCGCGCCGTTATCATTGGCAGCCGCAGTTTTGGGAAAGGATTGGTGCAACGCCCGATCGATTTGACGTATGGCACTCAAGTGAAAATTACTATTTCCCGCTATTATACGCCCTCAGGAAGATGCATCCAAGCGTTAGATTATACCCATAAAGACAAAGACGGAAAAGCCATTCGAACCGCTTCGGAAAATTATAATGCATTCAAAACCAAAAAAGGAAGAACCGTTTACGATGGTGGCGGTATCCTTCCTGATATTGTTTTAGATGACACGAAACTCAGTCCGATTTCAGAAGCTTTGGTAAAAAATGATGGGATTTTCAATTATGTGACAGAGTATTATTATAAAAATCCCAATCTCGGCATGACGATTCCAACAATTACTGATGCTGATTTTACTGCTTTCAAAGCATTCCTTA
>JBBRXW010000075.1:0-8494 GCA_038238295.1 Flavobacteriales bacterium
CCAACCTTATGGAAACGTTATCAAAGAAGTTAAAAGAAATCTATTCATCAAACACCCATATCGTTGGGATATTGATGGCGATTTTAATGATATTAATGCGGCGAAACTAGAAGAATTTCAAGCCTTTAATAAAAAATTCTATATCCCAAATAATGCCGTGCTTGTCGTTGCTGGAAACTTCGAATTACCGCAAGCTATTCAATGGATTAAAAAATATTTCGATCCTATCAAAAAAGGAATTCCAGTAGAAAAAATAGCTATTGAAGAAAATCCGATTACACAAACCATTCAAGCACGTTTTGAAGATGCCAACATTCAAATTCCGGCAATCGTTGCTGCGTATAGAACGCCTTCAATGAAAACACATGATGCTAGAGTTTTAGAATTGATCTCTACTTTATTAAGCGATGGAAAAAGTTCAAGGCTTTATAAAAAGATTGTCGATGAAAAGAAAATGGCGTTGCAAATTGGCGCTTTTACTATGAATCAAGAAGATTATGGGATGTATATTCTTTATGGACTTCCGCTCGGTGACCACAGCACGCAAAGTATCCTTAAAGAAATAGATGATGAGATTGTCAACTTGCAAACCGATTTGATTTCGGAGAGAGATTTTCAAAAATTGCAGAACACTATCGAAAATGAATTCGTTAATAACAACGCCACTATTGAAGGTATAGCCGAGAATTTAGCAACGTATTATCTGTTGTACGGGAATGTGAATTTAATCAATACCGACATCGAAGAATACCGCTCGATTACTCGGGAAGACATTCGAACTGTCACCAAAAAATATTTAAATCCAAATCAACGCTTGCTTTTAGACTACGTACCGGTAAAAGACAAATCACAAAACTAATCGCCATGATCATGAAAAATACTATTTCCATTTTAATAGGCTGTGTGTTCAGTTTTACCATCCAAGCACAGAACAACGTTCAACCCAAACCTGGTCCAGCACCAACGATCAATATTGGCAAACCCCAATCTTTTGTACTTCCAAATGGCCTAAAAGTAATGATCGTGGAGAATCACAAATTGCCACGCGTTTCTTATAATTTGTCGATTGATAATGCCCCGTATTTGGAAGGACCTAAAAAAGGAGTTGCCGATTTAACCAGCAGTTTAATTGGAAACGGAACCGAAAAAATAAACAAAGACGCCTTTAATGAAGAGGTCGATTTTTTAGGCGCCAACATTAGTTTTGACAACAGTGGCGCGTATGCCCGAGGATTATCAAAATATTCGAAACGGATATTAGAATTGATGGCCGAAGGCGCCCTGAATACTGTTTTCACTCAAGTGGAATTCGATAAGGAGAAAGCCAAACTCATCGAAGGCATGAAAACTACGGAAAAAAGTGTTCCTTCCGTTGCCCGACGTGTAGAAAATGTTTTGACGTACGGAAAAAACCATCCGTTCGGAGAATTTAGTACAGAAGCGAGTATTAACGCGGTCACTTTGAATGACGTGATTACTAATTTCAACACCTATTTTGTTCCCCAAAATGCCTATTTAATTATCATTGGCGATGTCAATTATGATGAAGTCAAAACTCAGGTAGAAACGTTGTTCGGCCCTTGGCAAAAGGCAGAAGCGCCAAATCTTTCGTATAGCAATCCAAAAGATGTGCAGTATACTCAAATCAATTTTGTCGATATGCCTAATGCCGTTCAATCTGAAATTACTGTGGCAAACCTCAATACTTTAAAGATGACCGACAAAGATTACTTTGCTGCAATTGTAGCAAATTATATATTGGGAGGCGACTATAGCAGCTATTTAATGTCGAACCTCAGAGAAAAACATGCTTGGACATATGATGCAGGCTCGAATGTCAACGGAAGTAAATACATTTCTCGATTCATTGCTTATTCGCAGGTTCGCAATACCGTGACGGACAGCGCGGTGGTTCAGATTTTAAATGAAATCAAAAAAATTCGAACTCAAAAAGTAACCGATACGGAATTGCAAAATGCAAAAGCCAGTTATGTTGGACAGTTTGTGATGCAAATCGAAAAACCCCAAACGATTGCAGGGTATGCTTTAAAAATAAAAACACAAGGATTGCCGGAAGATTTTTATGAAAACTATATCAAAAACATCAATGCCGTTTCTGTTGATGATGTGCAGCGTGTCGCCAATACTTATTTCCGTCCCGATCAAGCCCGGATTGTTGTTGTTGGAAAAGGCGAAGAGGTATTGCCTGGATTGGAAAAGCTAAAGATTCCGATTTTTTATTTTGATAAATTTGGAGCCGCTACTGCAAAACCAGAGTATAAAAGAGTTATTCCAAGTGGCGTTACCGCGAAATGGGTCATCGATAATTATATCAAAACCATTGGTGGGGAAACCGCTTTGAAAAATGTAAAGACATTGCTAACGATAGCATCAGGAACCATTCAGGGCGCTCCGGTCGAATTGACTACAAAAACCACCGCAACACACCAACAATTGCGTGAAATGAAAGTAATGGGAATGTCAATGATGAAGCAGGTTGTCAATAATAAAGCTGCTTATATCATCCAACAAGGAGAACGAAAAGACATTACCGGCGAGGATTTCGAAACGATGAAAGCCAGTGCGTTTCCATTTGATGAATTGTTGTTATCGGACCAATCGGATAGTACACTTCAAGGCATCGAAGTCTACAACGGGAATGACACATATGTTATTAGAAATGGTAGTGATAGTTATTATTATGATGTGAAATCAGGATTGAAAGTCGCCGAAACCAAGTCGCTGGAGTTGGGTGGACAGAAAATATCACAGACTACAAGCTTTAGTGATTACCGGGATGTGAAAGGAATTAAGATTCCCTATGAAACCAATATCAATGTCGGAATGGAAATCCTGCTGACAACGACAGACGTTAAAATTAATGAAGGCGTTTCGGAGGCAGATTTTCAATAGGAAAATTTATTATCAATGCAAGGGCTATCGATTCGGTAACCTTTATTTTTTGCTCGATAGATACACGCCAATCAATATTATAAAAGCACCAACAAACTGTACAGGAGTAATTATTTCATTGTCGAGCAATCCCCAAAAAAACGCCACTATTGGAATCAGATATGTTACTGTTGTAGCAAAAACTGGCGATGACATCTGAATCAATTTATAGAAAAGAATGTTAGCGATACCGGTTCCTACAACTCCTAAAATAAGAATAAACAAAACCGAATGCTGTACTTGAGGCTGTTCAATGATTTGAAAAAAACCAGAACAGTATAAGATAATCGCCGCAGGAATCGACATCACTAAAAAGTTTCCGGTAGTAATACTCAACGGGCTCAGATTCGATAAATACCTTTTAATCAAATTCACATTTATGCCATAGCAAACCGAGCCTACAATTGCGAATATCGCATAGTAATAATTTTGACTGGGATGATGCAGCGCGCCGTTCAAAATGAGTACTACCGT
Organism: Flavobacteriales bacterium; assembly: GCA_038238295.1. Classification (GTDB taxonomy): domain Bacteria; phylum Bacteroidota; class Bacteroidia; order Flavobacteriales; family Flavobacteriaceae; genus Flavobacterium. The sequence continues at coordinate 3,427 of JBBRXW010000075.1, forward strand.
TCCTAAGAATCCAATGATAATGCCGAGAATCTGGGTTCTTTTGAATTGCAATCGAAATGCTGTGACGCCAATTATTAGGGCATTCAAAGGTGTCAATGAATTTAAAACCGAGGTAATCGAACTATCGACATTGGTTTCCGCCAAAGCAAAGAAATAGGCCGGGATAAAGGTGCCGAATAAAGCGGTGACCACGATAAATTTCCATTGATGCATCGGAATCGAAGTAATACTTTTAAAGCCTATCAAAGCAAGAAAGATCGCCGCAAAGAGTATTCGGACAGAACCTAATTGAAACGGATTCAGTCCAACGAGTCCTTTCTTAATCAGGATAAAAGAACTTCCCCAGATTAAAGCGAGAAGAAGGAGTAGAATCCATTTTAATTGACGGGCGTTCATAGGCAATTTTTGATGCTCAAATTTGTAATAATTTTATGAATTACCACGTATTATTTTAGTTATTTTTGTAGCGATAGTCCCAATTGATAGACGATCTTTAATTTCAAATTTAAAATTCATCTTATGAAATTTCCCAAATTAATACTGGCATTGACATTTTCCAGTTTAGCATTTACTGCCTGCAAACAAACGGCTAGCGCACCTGCTGAAGGTACTGCAACTGCCGTGGCAAAACCGGTTATAAATCCGGAAAAACTCGAAACTGCTACCTTTACTGTTGATGGAATGACCTGCGCTATTGGTTGTGCTAAAACCATCGAAAAAGAATTGGCAGAAACTCCGGGCGTTCAAAAAGCAACCGTTGATTTTGATAAAAAATTAGCGACTGTTTCTTTCGACACTTCGATTCAAACTCCTGGAACCTTAGTAAAAATAGTAGAAGCTACGGCCGACGGAAAAACATATACCGTTTCAAATATAAAAACCACGAAAGGGTAAAATTGATATTCATTTCGCTATATAAAGGAACTTTAACGGTTCCTTTTTTTATTTCCACCGCAGGCTTTCCATTAGGCGTTGCATATCATTCTTGACATAACTCGCGGCGGGCATCACCGAATCGAAATTGGGTTTTGCATAAAAATACACCGAACAATCTAGAAAATGCTTGACGCTATCGGTGACATAAAACTGCGCGTTGGTCGCTGCATTGCCATTCACTTGATAAAACATACCGTATACTTTATTCTCTTTATTCATAAAAGGCTGCTCAAGAATATCATCGGCTTTGATGACGTGTTCGTAGGTGAGTTTCTGTGCATCGCGCAACAAAGTATTGATGTTATTGCTGACCGGTTTGTAGCTTAGGTAAATCGTCGCCTTCATTCTCGGGTAATTGATTGTGAAATTGCAATCGGATTTTTCTTTGATCACCGCTTCATCATTTATATCAAAAGTAAACGGACAGGCATTTTCAAAATGCGCGTATTTCGCTTCCGGATAATCAAGGCTTAGTTGTCCAGAAGGTTTCGGCAGCACTTCATTTTTACAACTGACAATCGAAAAGAAAACCAAAGAGAATAGTGCAGTCGGGAATATTTTATATAGCATTGGTCTTTTATTCAATGGTGATTTTAATCTGTTTGATGCGTTTTTTATCAACTGCTTCAATAGAGAAACGGCATTTATCGAAGTTTATTTTTTGACCCTTTTTAGGGAAATTACCGAGCACTTCCAATATAAATCCGGCTAGGGTTTCGGCTTCGCCTTTGCGATTTTCAAAAAGTTCTTCATCAACATCGATAATGCGGTAGAAATCCTTAAGGTTGATTTTGCCTTCAAAAAGATAATTCTTATCATCAATTTTCGAGTAATTGATGTTGTCATCGTCAAATTCATCACTGATATCTCCAACGATTTCCTCGATAACATCTTCTAAAGAAACCAGTCCGGAAGTGCCGCCGTATTCATCAACCACAATAGCGAGGTGGCTTTTCATGCTTTGGAAGTCCTTTAAAAGATTGTCTAATTTTTTATTTTCAGGAACAAAAAAGGGTTCTCGTATTAAAGTTTTCCAGTCAAATTCTTTTTTATTGATATGCGGTAATAAATCTTTGACAAACAATACGCCTTCTACATGATCGATGCTGTCACGATAAACCGGAATCCTCGAATAGCCTTTCTCTGAAAGCTTCGGAAAAATCTCCAAAAAAGTTTCGTTGATCTCTAATGCAAAAATATCAATCCTCGGGCTCATCACCTGCTTTGTATCGGTATTCCCGAAAGAAACAATGCCTTCTAGAATCTTCTGCTCTTCATGCGAAGTGTCATCAGAAGACGTCAGTTCGAGTGCCTGTGACAATTGGTCTATCGAAAAATTTGATTTTTGTTTTCCCAGCTTTTCATGTAAAAAGATGGTCAGCGAACGCATCGGCATACTGATCGGTGTTAGAACTTTATCCAATAACGACAATGGATAGGCGAAGAATTTAGCAAATTTAATATTGTTTCTGCTAGCATAAACTTTTGGCAATACTTCACCAAATAATAGGATTAGGAAAGTAACCAGAATTACTTCGATGATAAACTTTAATAAGGGAGAAGCAATTGCCTGAAACAGATTTTTTCCGATATATGAAAATAAAATGACGACACCTATATTAATGAAGTTATTGGCCACGAGCATTGTTGCCAGTAATTTTTTGGGTTTTTCAAGAAGGGAAGTGATGATTTTGGCTTTATCTGGATGATGGTCTGCACATTCATCGATGTCTTTAGGTGTCAGCGAAAAATACGCTACTTCGGCTGCAGACACCAAGGCTGAACAGGAAAGCAAAATAAATATTGCGACAAAACCAAAGAGTACATCGGTATCGATGGTCGAAAAGAAACTATAACTGGGCTCTGAGTCCAAGTGAAAAAGAATTAGTTAAACAATCAGAACGGCATATCGTTCTCCGGCATTGGATTTTGCGAATCGAAGTTCGGTGCTTTATCGGTTAGGCCGCGGCTCGGTTCGATTTCTTTCTTCACGGTTAAAAAAGTAAATTCTGTCACCTGAATTTCAGTAGTATATTTGGTAACGCCATCTTCGGTTTGCCATTGGCGGGATTTGATTCTGCCTTCTACGTAGATTTTATCGCCTTTGGATAAATATTTTTCACAGATTTCTGCCGCTTTATTCCGGACTACCAGATTATGCCATTCGGTGGAGGTAATTTTCTCGTTCGTCGATTTGTTGATATACGTTTCGTTGGTTGCCAAAGGAAATCTTCCGATGCAGTTGCCGCCGTCGAAATAATGCATTTTCACGTCTTCGCCCAAGTGGCCGATTAACATGACTTTATTTAACGTTCCGCTCATTTTTCGTGGTATTGTAATTTATCCAAATGTAGTAAATTTTTGAAAACTATTTCCAATCCTTTTCTATAAAATTAAAAATGACAATCGGAAATGGAAAGGTCAATAAAGTCGAATAATCGATTCCGTTTGCGATAATCCCTTCAACAGAAACCCGCCAAAATTTGATGTACAAATGTTGATGCGACAGTTTATGAATTTGACTTTTGGCGTTACAATCTTGAATAGTAATTACCTTGTTTTTGATGAAATGCTTATGAATTTCAGCGGCGATCACATCAATCCCAATTTCGTTTTCGGTTTCTATCAATGGAAATTCGTAGAGATTATGCCAGATGCCTTTATCAGTACGCTTCTGAATCATCGTATTAGATAGCTCATCCGAAAAAACAACATAATTGAAATACCGGTTTCGCGCTTTCAGTTTCTTAGATTTGACTGGCAACTGATCGACTTTCTTTTTTTGCAAAGCAAGGCACCCAAAATTTAAAGGGCAAATAGAACAAGCTGGTTTTTTAGGAACGCATTGTAACGCCCCAAACTCCATGATCGCCTGATTGAAAAGTGCCGGGTTATTTTTGGGTAGTAACTGTGCGGCCAAAGTGGCAAATTCTTTTTTAGCAGAAGAAGAAGAGATATCAGTTTCGACGTCAAAATAGCGCGACAAAACGCGAAACACATTGCCATCCACCACCGGAACCATTTCATTATAGGAAAAAGAAGCGATTGCGGCGGCGGTATAGTCACCGATACCTTTCAATGCTAATAAATCTTTATAATTATCCGGAAATAAACCTTTCAATTCAAAAGCAACATATTGAGCGGTTTTATGAAGGTTTCTCGCACGGGAATAATACCCCAAACCCTGCCACAATTTTAAAACCTGTTCTTCAGAAGCATTAGCCAAATCGAAAACTGTAGGAAAAGCTGTTGTAAAAGAAAAAAAATAGGGCATTCCTTGTGCAACCCGCGTTTGTTGGAGCATGATTTCCGAGAGCCAAATCAGGTAGGGGTCCTGCGTGTGACGCCACGGCAAATCACGTTTGTTTTCTAAATACCATTTGGTTAGCGAGTTAGTGAAATTCATTGTTAAATTTTGGTTCACAAAAGTAAAAGTTTATGTAATTAAATTTTAATCAATTAGGTTGATTAATTGTTTTTTAAATTCATATATTTGCAACCTCAAAAAAAATTCAAAAAATATTAAAAATTAGAAAGAAAATGACGAAAGCAGATATCGTAGCAAAAATTTCAGAAAAGTTAGGTCTTGAAAAAGGAGATGTTCAGGCGACAGTAGAATCTTTTATGGAAGAAGTGAAAACTTCATTAGAAACAGGAGACAATGTTTATTTAAGAGGTTTTGGTAGTTTTATCATCAAAACAAGAGCTGAAAAAACAGGGCGTAACATTTCTAAAAATACGACAATTAAAATTCCTGCACACAACATTCCAGCATTTAAACCCGCTAAGGTTTTTGTTGAAGGAGTAAAAACTAATAACGAAGCAAAATAAAAATATTTATTAATCACAAAACCAGCAACTATGCCAAGTGGTAAAAAAAGAAAAAGACATAAGGTAGCGACGCACAAAAGAAAAAAACGTGCGAGAGCTAACCGTCACAAGAAGAAAAAGTAGTCTCACCACTACTTTTTTCTTTTAAACGTTCATTGAAATTGGATTGAAATCCGAAAAATCATAAGACTGAAATCCCAATATTTATCCATTTATTTTGTGGGATTTGGAATTTTAAAAAACTGAAAATTGATTTCGTCCACCGGGTATACTACCTGTTTAAATTATTGTTTAATCCATC
>JBBRXW010000076.1:0-8415 GCA_038238295.1 Flavobacteriales bacterium
CATAGAAGGTAAATTCGATTGGTTTGTCTTTGTATTGTTCCAAAGCTTTAACCCTTCCGACACTGATGTAGGAAACATTAAATCCTAATTTTTTTACGGTGTTGGCAATAATTCGTCTCGATTTGATGACTTCAATTTCGTTATCAACATTGTTTTTATTGACGCCGGTCATGATCCCCAAATCAGAGAAAGCCGCTAATTCGGATTGGAGTCCACCCTTTTTTTCGTCTCGAACTAAGATAGTCGCCGAAGCACTATAGATCGGAATAGCATATCTCAAATATAGGGATGCCATGACTAAACACACTACCACTCCAAAAACAAACCATTTCCATTGGATGATATAGCGTTCTACCAGATCATAAAAATCGAACGACTCTTCTTGCCTATCATTTGATTGCGACGAATTCTCTTCCATTATTTTTTATTTTTTTAATACAAATATTAATGACAATAATACTGTCATACCGGACAATACGATGGTGGCATTCGAGCCGATTACAGAACTGTTGATTCTGGTTTTATTCGGTTCAACAATGATCACATCGTTTTGGGAAAGGTAATAATCCGGCGAATTTAAAAGATCTGTTTTCGTCAGGTCGATGCGGCTGTAGGTTTTTTTCCCGTCTTCTTCATGAATGCGGAGGATAGTGCTGCGGATGCCGAAAATACTCAGATCTCCTGCCAAACTCAATGCTTCTAAAATGGTGATTCTTTCACTCGGAATAGAATAGCTTCCGGGGCGCATTACTTCCCCTAAAACGGAAATCTTATAATTCATGATCCTTACATTGACTGAAGGGTTTTTTATATAGATAGAAATGGCTTCAAATAACTTGGCAATGGCTTCCGTACGGGTCAGTCCACCCAATTTTACTTTACCAACCACGGGAAAATCAATAAACCCGGCATTATCAATCAGATAAGTTTTAATATTGTTTTGGTTATTATTGAGCTCGTAGTTGCCTTGAATCATCGGCAGATTGAACGGAACGGTCACTTCCGGATTCTCAGCAGAAATAATAATACTTAACAAATCATCCGGCTGTAACTTTGGTTCAAATAGTTTGGAATTGTCGTAGCTCTTTTGGTTTTCTATGCCCTGAAGATAAATCATTTTTTTTCTGGAAACACACGAAAAAAGAAAACAGGAAAGTATGATGAGGATAAAATAACTTTTGAATGGAATTTTCATAGGATCAAATTAAGTCTTGCAAATATAGTATTTAAGGTTTTAAAGTACTAATGAAATCAGGGGATAAAAATAAATTGGAAACCATTACACGTCGAGCGTTTCAAAAATAGAATTCATACTTTTGAACTCCGGTACAATTTTCTTCATACTCGCTACGATTTCTTCATTGGATATTTTTTCTAACGTATTTAATAAATTCACCGTTGCCATATGCACAGTAATGTAATTGTCCTGAATTTCCTGGGCGATTAGAATTTTTTCGTTATGCGTTGCCAGTGTTTTGGAAGTGTCGTTCAGCAACTCTTCGTATAATTTTTCACCCGGACGCAATCCAATGATTTTAATATCGATTTCTTTGTAGGGAATATACCCCGCCAGTCGTATCATTTTTTTGGCGAGATTGAGAATCTTGACGGGCTTACCCATATCAAATATGAATATCTCTCCTCCTTTACCCATGGCTCCGGCTTCCAATACCAATTGGCAGGCTTCCGGTATCGTCATAAAATAACGGATGATATCCGGATGCGTAATCGTCAGTGGCCCGCCTTCTTGAATCTGCTTGGTAAACAATGGAACTATCGATCCGTTAGAACCTAATACATTTCCAAAACGTGTCGTAATAAATTTAGTCACCATCGGCATATTGTCTCCCTGAAATTTATCGTGCAGTGTTTGTACGTATTTTTCGGCAATCCGTTTGCTGGCTCCCATCACGCTGCTCGGATTAACTGCCTTGTCAGTAGAAACCATGACAAAACGTTCCACTTCGTATTGTATCGAAAGATCCGCCAGATTTTTTGTTCCTAAAACATTGGTGTAAATGGCCTGCGACGGATTTTCTTCCATCAGTGGAACATGCTTGTAGGCTGCCGCATGGTATACCACATCAGGTTTGTATTTCTTAAAAACTTTCTCTAAATCCTCACAATTTCTGACATCGGCTAAAACCGAACGGATCTGGACATTCTCATTAATATCATTAACTTCAAGTCTAAGATTATGAAGCGGCGTTTCTGCCTGGTCTAACAGGATAATTTTTTTGGGGTTGAAGGAAAGTACCTGACGCGTAATTTCACTACCTATCGATCCGGCAGCACCCGTAATTAATATTGTTTTTTCGTTGAGCTGGTTCGAAATCGACTTGGTATCGAGCACGATCGGTTTCCTGTCTAGTAAATCTTCAATCTCAAAACTTTTTACTTTGTTCGAGATTTGCTGCTGATCTTCCCAGTCAGTAATCAGCGGAACGGTAAATACTTTAAAGTTAAATTCTAGACATTCTTCAACAATGGCGATGGTTTCTTCTTTACTGAGACTTTTCTCGGCAATGATCATGGCATCAGCTTTCATGGATCGAAGAATTACCGATATTTTTTTATTCTGGTTAATGATTGGCAGGTTCAGGATACTTTTCGAGGTTTTAACCTGATTAAACTTATCGATAAATCCCAGCAGCTTAAAACGGCTCGGCGTTTCTGTTCGCAACGCATTGGCCACCGAAATTGCATTGGCATCGGAACCATAAATGACGGCATTTACCAGTTTCTTTTTGTCTTCGAAATTCATGTATTTCTCAAAAATATATTTAATGAGAATCCGGAACAGAAACAACAGCAAAAAGGAAATGACATAGCTGATGAATAAACCTGTAGTCACAAAGATTTGCGTACCGAAAATTAAATACCAGGAAAAATTTAAAATGAGCAAGCCGACATACGAAGTGGTGGTCGAAACCAGCAATTTGACGCCGTCTATAAAGGTAGAATGCCGAATGATTCCCGCATACGTTCTGTATACCAGAAAGAAAGTGGCATTCATGAAAATGATGACACCATAGCGCGCGGACATATTGACATTATCGTACGGAACCCCGGTAAGGCTGTAGATAATCACATACGTGATGATGCTGGCTACAAAAACAATAAAGACATCAATAGCAAAAATAATCCACCTTGGCAGGTAGCCAATGTTGCGGAATCTCTTTCCTAAAACACTATTTTTTATAACTTCAAAAATAGAATTTGTCATTCTTGTTTACTATAAATTATGATAAAAATAATCTTTTTAAAATAATATGAGATATTTCGGGTACTTATTCCTTAAAAAACTCATCTAAAGCTTTTCGCAGTCGCACTTTATCTGACTCATTCAAGTTAGATCCTGAAGGCAAACATAGGCCATTTTCAAAAAGCTGTTCTGCAACTTTTCCTCCATAATACGGGCAATTTTCAAATATCGGTTGAAGATGCATTGGTTTCCATAGGGGGCGACACTCAATATTTTCTCTTTCTAAAGCCAGCCTTAAATCTTCTCTTGTTTTTCCTTTCGTTTTCGATGGATCGACGGTAATCGCGGATAACCAGTGATTCGAATAATAATCACCGTTTGGTTCTTCAAAAACAGTTATTCCATTAATTTCCCTAAAGTATTCTGAATAAAATGTATTCATTGCCCTGCGCAATTGGATGTGTTGGTCTAAAACCTCCATTTGTCCTCTTCCTATTCCAGCACAAATATTACTCAATCGATAGTTATACCCGATTTCAGAATGCTGATAATGCGGCGCATGATCTCTCGATTGAGTCGCAAAAAAGACAGCTTTTTCTTTCAATTCTTTCGATGAAGCAACTAATGCACCGCCACCGGAAGTCGTGATAATCTTATTGCCATTGAATGATAATACTCCCAAATCTCCAAACGTTCCGCACTTTTGCCCTTTGTAAGTGCTTCCTAATGCTTCGGCGCTGTCTTCTAAAATTGGAATTTGATATTTCGCAGCCACGGCTTTGATTTCCTCCACTTTGAAAGGCATTCCATATAAATGTACGGCAATAATGGCTTTTGGTTTTTTGCCGATGGCGATCCTGTCGATTATGGCTTCTTCCAATGCCAGCGGACAGATGTTCCAAGTTTCGGATTCGCTATCGACAAATACAGGCGAAGCACCTTGATATAGTATTGGGTTGGCAGACGCAGAAAATGTAAAACTCTGGCAAATCACCTCGTCTCCCGCCTGGACACCTAATAAAACCAAGCCTAAGTGAATTGCGGCGGTTCCAGAACTTAAGGCAGCAACATGAGTATTATTAGAAATATAGTGTTCCAGATCATTCTCAAATCCGGTGACATTGGGTCCTAACGGCGCTACCCAATTGGTATCAAAGGCTTCATTAACAAAGCGCTGTTCGTTTCCTCCCATGTGAGGTGAAGAAAGCCAAATTTTTGATTCAGTCATTCCTGCTGTATTAATTTTTCGGACGACAAAGATAGACTAACAACGAATACTATCCTATCAATTGTAAAGTGTCCTAAAAAATAGTTTTAAAAATAATTTTTAAATCGATGATGAAATTGTGCCGATAGTAATAGTCGAGGTTCATCTTTACCTTATCCGGAAAAATAAAAGTATCGTTATATTGCATCGGGTTTTCTTGTTTTTCGAGTAGTGCGTCTTCATTGTAATACTTCAGCGAAGCATCACTAGTAATACCCGGTTTCAATTCTAAAATTTTTCGATCGTCACCTAAAAGTTGATCGTAATAACCCGGCACATCCGGTCTTGGACCGACAACAGACATGTCGCCAATCAACACATTGCAAAATTGAGGCAATTCATCGAGTTTGTATTTCCGGAAATAATACCCAAAAAAAGTGACTTGGTTCGTTTTAGGATCGATGCTTTTGAGTTTAAAAATCGTAAACAAACGCCCATGCTGGCCTACTCTAAGTTGTTTGAAAAAACCATTCGATTTTGTTTCGATACTGGCGATCAAAAAACACAATACAATCAGCCAGCCGAACAGCAGCAAGGCAACAAATGAAAATAAAATATCAAAAATCCGCTTCAATTTCATCTTGCTTTAAAAATTAAAAACAAGAAACAACCAGAAATATGTTCCTTGTTCTATCGCATCATGCTAAAATGATGCGTAATTTTAAGTGAGTTTTTTCAGTAAATCACTTTCTTTCATCATGATCGGCACCGAATCGACATCTCGTAGAAATATCAAATCCTTTTCAAATTCATACATCTTATAATTGAAATCGAACGTAGTGTCATCGTTCAAAAGCCTTACAGTATCTGCTGCGAAATTGGCGCCACCAGCCGCGAAGCATTGCGTAAATGCTACATGACGCACATTGATTTCAGTGATGAACGGCTTCCTTTTAGCATCTTCTTTAAAATCGACCGTGAAAAAACCGTGTTGCGCAGCGCCAGTATATTCAAAGAGAAAATCCATTGCGCGTTTCGCTTCTTTGACCAATTCAGGTTCATTGAGCATTCTTCCAAAAGAGGTATTTCCGGTAATTCCGGAAGGCGCTACTTTCGCCATGATATAATTAACCCGTTCTGCACAAGCCGTTCGTAGTAATTTTCCGTTGTAATATAACATTTTACAAGCTAAATTTCGTCCCGGTAGAAACTGACTGGCAATAAATTGTTGCACATTGGGATTGATTTGAATCCAGTTTTTTAATGAATCTTCGTCTTCTACTTTCAAAGATCCTAATCCGCTGGTGCCACTGGTGCTTCTAACCCAAAAATTCCCTTTCAATACATCGAAGACCTCTTTCAGATTTTGATGGTCTCTGGAGAACGTTACTGAGGGTGGAACGATATCCAAATCTTTTAGAATTTCGGTCATTTTCGATTTATCAACGAGCAAATCTGCCATCGACAAATCGGGTATCAAAGCTTTACAAGGCAAGTCTTTTGATTCTTTTCGTTTGCTCCATTCCATAACCTCCAATTCGGGAAGGATCACTGCAATATCGATGTCATTTTCTTTAATAATGGATTCCATCACACTCCAATAATTTGCACTGGTAGCCGTTGGAACGACAATCGTTTTATCAAACAAATCCTTTTGGTACAAGCCAATCGACAATGGATTGATATCGGTTCCTACCAATTCGAATGCTTTATAAGGAGCATATTTCTTCAATGCAATTGCAAAACTTCTTGGTGTTGGTCCGCCGACGCCAGTAATTAAAATTTTCATAGGGATATTTTTATAATGAAAGAGAAATTTAAATGATTTCTCTAATAAGCATAAAGGATTCAACGTTGTTTATGCCAACGGTCGCGCCTCTTAAATTGGATTGGATTTCAATTGTTTTGAGCGACCTTGGATGCGGAAATTCTTTAATCTGTGTCGAAAAACAACGAAATGCTTCCAACTTTTTCTCCAAATGGCCCTCAATATTTTCGAATACAGTCGGGATAAATGCATCGTCTCCAAACGGCGGTGCCCATTCGGTTTCGGACAATGTTTCGTAGGAAAGAATGCGCTTTACCGGGCAGTTGTTTATTGGTCGCGCCGCTACTAAAGCTGCTTCATACGTAATGCGATGGTCTTTATGAATATCGCCTCGATGTGGCAGATACAAAACCTCAATCTTCTTGTCATTGATGATTTTGGCTATCACATTCGACAATTGGTAAGATGGAATTGTATCCAATCGTGGTGCGGGAAAATCTAAAAAGAATGTTTCTTTCACACCTAAAATTCTATGCGCTTGCAACGCTTCGCCACGCACCTTTTCCGTGCCTTCTTTCGAGAACAGTTCAGGCGCTCCAATATGGCCGTTCGTGACAATCGCAACATATACGTTGTGTCCGTTTTGAACATGCTTGTTCATACTTCCGCCACAGCCCAAAATCTCATCGTCGCAATGCGGAGCAATGATTAATATATTTTTGCTTTCCATTTTATTTGTTTTTTTCAAGGATGGCTATTCTGTTTAACAATTTAAAATATTCCTTTTCGAAATTAAAGCCCAACGTGTTGCCTACTTTCAAATTTTCCAATTCGATGCCTTCAATGTTTTCTATTTTTAATAAACCATCACCGGTTTGAATATGTATGCCTTGTTCAGCGTCAGCGATAACCACTCTTCCAACAACACCCAAATGATTGGTAATGGTTGAAATCGATGCGTTCCAAATAATCATTTTAGTATCCCCAAAATGGGTATAAGCACCGGGCAACGGTTTCGTTGTAGCGCGAATGAGTTGGTGAATTTTTTCCGCCGGTTGCTTCCAGTCGATGAGACCGTCTTCCGGGTTTCGTTTTCCTAAATACGTCGCTTTGGATTCGTCTTGTGGTGTGGTCATAAAAATTCCTTTTTTAAGATCGGGCAACACTTTATCGAGCGCTACTCCGATGGCTTTTATAATTTGATGCACTACTGAAGTGGCGTCGTCATTTTCATTTACATCGTAATTCTGCTGTGACCAGATGGAACCGGAATCCATGCCTTCGTCCATTTTAAAAAACGAAGCGGCACCTTGCGCTTTTCCTAAGATAATCCAGGCAATCACGCCTCTTCCTCGACCTTCGGGCAGTCGTGTCGGATGATACCCTATGAGTCCATATTTTGGAATTGCCAATAATTCCGCTCTAATCATTTGTGAAAGTCCAACGACAAAAACCAAATCCGGCTGTTTCGATTTTACAAAGTCGACAGTTTTAGTATCATTCACTTTCGTGAAATATTGAAATGGGATATGATGTTGTTCGCTCAATGATTTTAAATCACAATATCCAGAAACATTTTCAGCTACAGCAGGTGCTAAACCAAGAACCGCCACAACGTCCAATTGATACTCGATCAATTTTTCGAGTGTTTTTCTGCTGCTGTTGACACTTCCAATCAATAGCACTTTTGGATTTTCAACGATGTTATTTTTCATCAATAACAGGTTTGTTGAGGAATTTCTTTTCACCTAAAATAACAATAAATACGGTCTTAATGACTATTTTCAGATCCTTCCAAAAAGTTACTTTGCGAACGTATTCTAAATCATATACAAACCGTTCTTTCCAACTCAAGTGAATGTTTCCGTTGATTTGTGCCAAGCCTGTCAATCCCGGGCGAACGGAATACCGTTGCTTTTCGGCTTCCGACATTTGTTTCAATTGTTCCGGAATACTAGGCCTTGGTCCGACCAGACTCATATCTCCAAAAAGCACATTTAATAGTTGTGGCAATTCGTCTATTTTAAAACGGCGCAAATGATACCCTACTTTAGTTACGCCTTCTGCTTTCCCGATAATGGGTTGGTCTCCGACAGTTCTTTTTTCGTGCGTCATTGTTCGGAATTTAAACACTTTGAAGAATTTCAGATTTTTTCCGACACGTTCCTGCTTGAAAAATAATGGCCCGTTCGATTCGGCTAGAAGCACTATCGAAATCACCAGCAACGGCACAAA
>JBBRXW010000077.1:0-8385 GCA_038238295.1 Flavobacteriales bacterium
CCCGGACAAGCACCAACCAAAGCCCAGCCTAGTCCAAAAAACAATCCGCCTATCCAATAACGAAACGATCCTTTTTCTTTATCTGCAATTTGTATCGCTGCGCCTTCGCTGTTTTTAATCTGATTTCTTTTGATTACTTGTAGTCCAACTACGCCAGTAGCAATAGCAACCATAATAATTCCATACATATGGAACGATTGGAATTGGAACATTTCGTAAATGCGGTACCACGAAACTGCTTCCGATTTAGTCAATACAATACCGAACACAAAACCAACTACTATAAATTTTAATGTTTTCATCGTTTAAAATAATAAAGGAAAAATAAAATGCGACATGATCAGCCCGCCTACGAAAAACCCAATAACAGCTTTTAATGACTGTCGCTGCAAGTTACTCATTCCCGCTATCGCATGACCCGAAGTGCAGCCGCCGGCATAACGCGAACCAAATCCAATCAGAATGCCGCCAATCAGTAATATGAAAATCATTTTTGGAGACTCAAACGCCTGATTTCCAAACAGAACATCTGGCAATAATTTTCCATTTGGCGCATCAAAACCGTAGGCTTGAAGTTGGGCAATTGTTCGAGGGTTTAGTGCTACATTCGATGGATCGCTCATAAAATGCACTGCAACGAAACCTCCCATCATCGCACCCAAAATTACCATCAAGTTCCAGAATTGAGATTTGACATCAAACCTGAAAAACTCTGCATACTTGCCGCCACCAGCCATCGTGCAAAGCGTGCGAAGATTGGATGACATTCCGAAAACCTTTCCAAAATAATTGAGCGTCAACATGATCGCTCCAATAAGAAAACCGGTAATTGCCCAATGCCAAGTATGAAACAAGATTTCCATAAAGTGTAATTTTTTACAAATTTAAAAATTCAATTGATTTTAAGCCGAAAGATACGGGTATTAAAATAAACTCTTACTTTTGGATTAAATTTTACCACATCCATTTATGAAAAAGTTTTCTATAGAAATCAAATGGGGAATCCAGTTCAGCATCCTTTCCATCGTTTGGATGATTATAGAAAAATCGGCGGGGCTTCATGACCAATACATCAGCAAGCAATCGATTTATACCAACCTATTCGGTATTATCGCCATCGCAATCTATACACTAGCGCTGCTCGATAAAAAGAAGAATTGCTACAACGGTCTCATGGATTGGAAACAGGGATTCGTTTCCGGCGTGGTACTTTCCTTTGTCATCGCCGTCTTGAGTCCAATGGTGCAGTATATTACTTTTACGTATATCTCGCCAAACTTCTTCACGAATATTATCCGTTATGCGGTGTCGAACAAAATACAAACACAGTCGCAGGCAGAAACTTTTTTTAGCATGAAAAGCTATATTATACAGGGAATTTTCGGTGCGTTATCGATGGGTGTAATAACCGCAGCCCTTGTAGCGTTATTGGTTAAAACAAAAAACACTTCGCATGAAAAATAAGATCCTTTGTTTTGTCGCAGCCCTACTCAGCTGCTCGTGTGTCAGTACGAAATCGACTTTGAAAAATGTAGATGACAAGGCTATGATTCCAAAGCTGAGTACCGACAATACTTTTATACTGACTCAAATCAGTACGAATCCAAAGTATGGCTATGACAAGGATTATCCTGTCAATGTATTTTTTCGCAATACCAAAGACGAGGCGATCAATCAGCAGCGTTTTCTCAATGCGCTTGCCGGACCGAAAGGCGAGAAAATCACTTACGTGAAAGTTGATACCTGCTGTCCATTCCCGACCACTAAAACCGAGATTGGTGCCGGGTTTCTTGATGTGTATGAGATCCGCTGGGAAGGCCAAGCGAAACCCGTTCAGCTTTACCTCAATTATTTTGAAAAAGGGGAACTGAAAGCACCGATGGGTTTGACTATAAAAAAGAACTAGCTAAGAAACGATTGCCCTAGCCCAGATGGGAGCGGCATCCTTGGCATTGGTGAGATTGCCCCGCAAGCTCGCAATGCCAAGATATAGCGGACCGCTGGAAACAGCTCCTAAAAAAACGCCAAACTTCATCAGAAATTCATCTTTCATAAGTATCTTTGCGGCACTAAAAACTGATTATGAACATACAACATATTCCACAAATCAAGCATACGGACAGTGGTAATTTTTTCCTATTGGCTGGTCCATGTGCGATTGATGGTGAAGAAATGGCGATGCGGATTGCTGAAAAATTAATCGGCATTACTGACAAATTGCAGATTCCATATGTTTTTAAAGGGTCGTTTAAGAAAGCCAATCGTTCGCGGATTGACAGTTTTTCGGGCATTGGAGATGAGAAAGCGCTGAAAATCTTACGGAAAGTTTCGGAGACCTTTCATGTGCCGACGGTAACTGACATTCATACCAATGAAGATGCGGAACTGGCGGCTCAATATGTTGATGTGCTGCAAATTCCGGCGTTTCTGGTTCGCCAAACCGATCTAGTCGTGGCGGCGGCGAATACGGGGAAAATCGTCAACCTCAAAAAGGGACAATTTATGAGCCCGGAAAGTATGAAACACGCGGTGCAGAAGGTCCTTGATTGCCACAATGAAAACGTGATGGTAACAGATCGCGGTTCGATGTTTGGCTATCAGGATATGATTGTTGATTTTCGAGGGATTCCGACAATGCAACAATTTGCAACAACGGTTTTGGATGTAACGCATTCGCTGCAACAGCCCAACCAAACTGCAGGTGTAACTGGTGGACGACCTGATATGATTGAAACTATTGCAAAAGCTGGAATTGCGGTTGGTGTAGATGGAATTTTTATAGAAACCCATTTCGATCCGGCTCATGCCAAAAGTGATGGTGCGAACATGCTGCACCTCGATTTATTTGAAGGGCTGATGACAAAGCTCGTGGCCATCCGAAAAACAATTACTACCTTTTAATACAGTATTTTGAAAAAAACTACATTACTGATCTTATTGCTGCTTTCGATGCATGGTTTTGCGCAGGAGCAAATCAAAATCCAGGAGAAATATACGGCGCATAATAAAGGAAAATTCTTTATTTCATGGGGCGGAAACCGGGATACGTTTACGAAATCTGACATCACATTCAAAGGAGATGATTATAACTTTACGTTGTATGATGTTAGTGCGCATGACAAACCAAAGGGCTGGCATGTTGATTATATCAATCCGGCGCGAATGACGATTCCGCAAACGAATTTTAGAATGGGGTATTTCCTCAATGACCATTATAGCATTGCCATTGGCTGGGATCACATGAAATATGTGATGTTTCAGGATCGCGCTGTTAACATCAATGGGTATTACCCAAATGAAGGCAGTTACGATGAAACTTTACCGAACGGACAAGTGCTGCTTACAGAGAAATTTTTGACCTACGAGCATACCGATGGACTAAATTATGTGAATACCGAATTCTCGCGCCATGATGATTTTTCGAAATTGTTTGGTATTCGAAATACCGATAAGTTGCAGATCAATTTGACGGAAGGTGTCGGTGCCGGCGTGATGTTCCCAAAGACCAATACGATGTTGTTGGGAAAAGACCGTCATGATGATTTTCATGTTTCGGGTTACGGCTTGTCGTTGAAGGCTGGAATTAACATCACTTTCCTTAAATATTTTTATGTTCAGGGAGAATTGAAAGGCGGTTACATCAATATGCCGGATATTAGAACTACTAAAAGTTCCGCTGATACGGCATCTCAGGAGTTTTATTTCTTTCAGAAAATCATTGCTTTTGGAGGCATATTCCGAATCTAATCTTTTAAGTATTATTTAGGATTCCGTTCGTAGCACTGTAACAATTTTTCGTAAATTAGCTTAACAATCATAAACTTTAAAAAGATGAAAAAATTATTTTTAGCGGTGATTGCCGTTCTGGGTTTTGCCCTTTCAGCATCCGCACAAGACAGCAAAAAAGTAGTGAAGGAAGTGAAGAAAGAAGTGAAAAAAGATGGCGATA
This sequence comes from Flavobacteriales bacterium, assembly GCA_038238295.1. GTDB lineage: Bacteria > Bacteroidota > Bacteroidia > Flavobacteriales > Flavobacteriaceae > Flavobacterium. Next base: position 3,950 of record JBBRXW010000077.1, read on the forward strand.
CTAAAACCAAGACCAAAACCACTGTCGTTCTTAAGAAAGATGGAACACCCGACAAGAGATACAAAACCACCAAAAAAGTGGTGATGAAAAAAGACGGGACACCAGACAAGAGATACAAATAAAATCAAATAAAAAAGCCACTTTTAGTAGTGGCTTTTTTTATTGGTGGTTATTGATCCATCAGATACATTAAAGCCGTCATTGTTGCGGCGCCCAGTTCTAATTCTCTTTTATTGACACCATCAAATTTATCCGTCGCAGCGTGATGGTAATCGAAATAACGCTGCGAATCTGGGCTCAATCCTGCTTTTATCAAATGTGCCCCTGTTAACGGCTCGATGTCGGAACCAGAATGCCCTTTGGTAAAACTGTGAATCATATACGGTTCGAATAGCGGTTTCCAGTTGAGAATTTTAGGCAAACCTATTGGGTCGCCTTCTATCGTGAAACCTCTTGGAGAAAAACCTCCTGCATCGCTTTCCATTGCAAAAATGTGATTCTCTTTATTGTTTTTTGATAGTTCTTCGTATTTCGTGCCTCCTCTTCCACCGTTTTCTTCATTCATGAATAATACGACGCGGATGGTATTCTTAGGATGGTATCCAATTATTTTCAGAATGTGCATTACTTCCATACTTTGCACCACTCCAGCTCCGTCATCTTGCGAGCCATCGGCTAAATCCCACGAATCGAGATGACCTCCTACAATCATGATATTCTCGGGATGTTCGCTGCCTTTAATTTCGCCGATAACATTATACGAAACGACTTCACTCAATTGCTGACAGGATTGTTTGAAATAGAATTTCAGTTTTGAATTGGCCTTCAGTTTCTGGCTCAGGAGTTCCGCTCCGTTGGTGCTTATTGCTGCAGTCGGAATGTATTCGGCTGTCAATAAATCGCCATAACTTTGTTGTCCGGTATGCGGATAATCATCGAGTTTAAAATTCATTGAACGGACAATCGTACCGACCGCTCCATATTTCACCGCTTCTTTGGCACCATTAAAACGTTGGTCTACGGCGCCGCCATAAGCATGCATTGCATCAATTTGCGTCGGATCGAACGGGCGGTTATAGAATACTATTTTCCCTTTGACATTAGCTTCTCCGAGTTCAGATAATTCTTTAAAACTGTGCACTTCGACAACTTCGGCAGTAATTCCTTTGTTGGGAGTTGCGACCGAAGCTCCTAAAGCACAAATCGGTATATTGGTTTTAGTTTTATTGTCTAAGATATAAGCGGTTTCTTTTTCACCACGAACCCAATGCGGAACTTTTATTTCCTGAAGGTAAACACGGTCTAAGCCCAATGTCTCTAATTGTGCTTTGGTATATTGCACTGCTTTTTCGGCTCCTGCAGATCCGGAAAGCCGAGAGCCAATTTTATTCGATAGATCGTCAAGCCAAGAATAACATTTCGATTGGGTTAAAGCTGTATTGTATATTGCTTTTAATTTTTGTTCATCGTTGGTTTGTGCAAAAAGGCAACTTGCTTGGAATAGCAAGAGCAGACTTATTTTTTTCATTGGTAGATTTTAGTTTATAAAAATAGTCGTTTACTTTCATTTAAAAAAAAGTGACACTATGTTTTTTAATGGAGAATTCCAAAGAATGAAATTCCTTTTAGAACTGGCACTTCGTTATAAAAAAAAACCGGCAGAAACATCGCCGGTTCTTTTTTAATGCGATTCGTCCATCTCAATGGCGTCGACATCTATATTTTGTTTTTTCAAAATGCCTCTGACAACAAAAGCAAACAACGCCAAATATCCGAAGCAAAGCACCGGGACGAAATAGGACTGATGGATACCGATAATGTCGGATAATTTCCCCTGCAATGGTGGAATAATACCGCCTCCCAAAATCATCATAATCAAAAAGGCAGAACCTTGCGTTGTGTGTTTCCCTAATCCGATGATTGATAAACTAAAGATGGCTGGCCACATGATGCTACACGCTAAACCACCTGCGAGGAATGCATAAATAGCGATCATTCCGCTGGAAAACAATCCAATCAGCATTGCCAGAATTCCAAAAACAGAAAAAATCATTAAGGTTCTTGCTGGCTTGTCTTTGCATAGGAACGACGCAATAATCTGAATGAAAACACAAACGATATAATAATACAAAGGCGTAATGTCTTTTCCTGTAATAAAATTAACGCCCAAAATAATTCCGAACGCGACCATCGGCATCAGGATCAATAATATTTTTTTGGTTTTATTTTTAAAATTGAAAGCACTGATTGCTCCGGCCCAACGGCCAATCATCAAACTTCCCCAATACATCGAAATATAAGGGCCGATATCCGATGCTTGTAAACTTCCAAATTCAGGTGTTTTTAGTAACCCGCCCAAATTACTTCCGATCGCTACTTCTACTCCAACATAGGTGAAGATCGCTAACATTCCCAACACTAGCTGTGGGTATTTCATCGCACCCCAACCCGCTGCATTTTCTTTTTGCGCTTTTTGATTGGCGAAAAGCAATCCAACAACAACGACTAACAAAGCACCTACCAGCCAATACATTCTATAGTGTTCTAAGTTGGCTAATTCTAGTTCGGTTAAATTGGGACTTAAATTCGAATAACTCGCAAAAATTGGAGCGAAACAAACCATCAATAATAGTGTGATAATGGCCAATGCTGCTAAGGCTTTATTACTTTTTTCAACTTTCTCGGTATTGATTCCAGCCGGTACATTTTTCGATAATCCAATGATTAAGGCACATATCAAAAATAATCCGCCAACAGTCGCGTATAAATAACTGACCGTGCTCAATCCTAAATGTTTGATTTGTTCATCGCTGACACTCGCCACGCCAAACAATGCAAAAGTCACGACAATCGGACCGATCATCGTACCGAAGCTATTGATTCCTCCACCTAAATTGACACGCGTTATACCGGTTTTAGGATCACCGAGCAAAATGGCAAAAGGCTGTGCTGCGGTTTGCTGCAATGAAAAACCCAATGCAACGATAAACAACGCAAAAAGTATGGCTGTGAATCCACCAAAATTAACGGCAAGTATCATCAATATGGCGCCAATCAAAGAAAACAGCAATCCATAGGCAATGCTTTTTTTGTAGCCCCAAAGTCCAACGATATCTTTTCCCGAAACCGAACTAAACACATACAATCCCAAAGCTCCTAAATAATAGGCACCGTAGAAAGCAAAGTCGATGAGCTGTGATTGAAATTGATCGAGATTGAAATAGCTTTTACAAAACGGAATAAACACGCCATTGCTGGCAGCGATAAATCCCCAGAAAAAGAAGACACTAATTAAAGTATACAGCGCCGGGTAATTGGTTTTTACTTGGTTGGATTTCATAGCAATGGAGTTAGTGAATTAGTGAATGGGTTTGAAGCTGATTGCAGTTCCTCCACCCGGAGCCAAATGCAATTTTATTTTGGATGTCGAAGTGATCTCTAGTTTTTTGATGTCGTAACTCATTGGATTGTCTTTCCAATCGGCCGATTTTCCATCCTGATAAATAATCGCTTCATATTTAGTTTTTGGTGAGAGGAAATCGAGTTTGATTTCGGTGTCGCGGGCATTCTCATCAGTGATTGCTCCTAAAAACCAGCTGTCTTTTCCTTTCGCTTTTCGGGCAATCGTCAGGTAATCACCAGGCTCCGCTTCGAGGTATTTACTTTCTTGCCAATCGACTGCAACGTCTTTTATAAATTGGAAAGCATCGGCATATTTATCATAGTTTTCTGGTAAATCTGCCGCCATCTGCAACGGGGAATACATCGTTATATACAATGCCAATTGTTTCGCCAAAGTGGTGTGCACCTGTTCTTTTTTAGAAGCATCATAATGGCTCATTTTGATTTCAAAAATTCCAGGTGTATAATCCATCGGTCCGCCTAACAATCGGGTAAATGGCAAAATCGTTTCGTGCATCGGCGGGTTTCCTACGCTCCAGGCATTAAATTCGGTTCCTCGTGCCGCTTCGGCCGCAATATAATTGGGATAGGTTCTGCTATATCCCGTTGGGCGGGAGCTTTCGTGCGAGTTGACCATAATCTTATAATCGGCGGCTCTCCGTGCTACAAAGTTGAAATGATTGACCATCGTTTGTCCATCGTGAAATTCACCACGTGGAATAATATGTCCAACATAACCCGTTTTGACCGCTGGATAATCGTACTTTTTCATCAACTCGAAAGCGCGGTCGAGATGCCTTTCATAGTTCGCGACAGAACCGGAAGTCTCGTTATGCATGATCATTTTGACGCCTTTCGAGGTCGCATATTCTTGTACTTCTTTCAAATTAAAATCAGGATATGGCGTTGTAAAATCGAAAACTTCTTCTTTCCAGTTTCCGAACCAATCTTCCCAGCCGACATTCCAACCTTCGACCAGCACACCATCGAAACCATTTTTTGCAGCAAAATCGATATAGCGTTTCGTATTCGCG
>JBBRXW010000078.1:0-8375 GCA_038238295.1 Flavobacteriales bacterium
CATCTAAGTGAATTCCGACCGATACACGCATCAACATGTGCTGTGGACGCTCTACAATTTTTCCGTTGATTTTCAATAAATAGGAACGCTCTAAAGTTTTGAAACCGAAATAATCATAATTGAAATCGCGGTTGTAAATCACATGTGAATCCAGAAATTCCGCATTGGCCTGAATCACGTTGTGCACTTCTTCCGAAAGCAATGGTGCTTCCTGGTTGGTTCTTGGGTTAACATAATGGTACATTTCGTTCATCGTTTCCGAGAACGATTTGGTCGTATTTTTGTGCAGATTCGAAATCGCGATACGCGCCGCCAGTTGTGCATAATCGGGGTGCGCAATCGTCATCGATGCGGCGGTTTCGGCTGCAAGATTGTCTAATTCAGAAGTCGTCACGCCGTCATATAATCCCTCAATTACGCGCATGGCAACTTTTACGGCATCGACTAAGTCGTTTAATCCGTAACATAATTTTTTGATCCTGTCGGTGATTTTGTCAAACATGACAGGCTCTTTGTGGCCGTCTCTTTTTACTACGTACATAGTGGTTGGTTTTTAATGAAACAGAAAATCCCTTTCCTGCCTCGGGTATTTGTAATTTGATTTTGAAGCTAATCCCGCTATACGCAGTATCTCTTCGAGGATACTTGCTACTATCGGGGCTAGGCATTCGGGTAGATGAGGCGTGTATTAAAGTTATTGGTTTGGAGGTATTTTATTTTAATCTCGCAGAGGCGCAAAAGCGCAAAGCGAAATATGCAGTCCTTAATAGTATCAAATTCTCAACAACTTGGCACCTTTGCGCCTTTGCGAGAAAATTTAAAAATCAGCATCGAATGATATTTTCTGCGAATCTGAATCGGTGCTCATCACGCCCGCTTTTTGGTATTCAGCGACACGTTTTTCGAAGAAATTGGTTTTGCCTTGCAATGAAATCATGTCCATAAAATCAAACGGATTCGTAGCATTGTATTCTCTCGTGCATTCTAATTCTACTAACAATCGATCGGCAACGAACTCTAGATATTGCGTCATTAAGTTGGCATTCATTCCAATTAAACTCACCGGAAGCGATTCGGTAACGAATTCTCTCTCAATATTTAAGGCATCAACAATGATTTCTTTGATGCGTTTTTTCGGCACTTTGTGAATCAAATGGTGGTTGTGCAAATGCACGGCAAAATCACAATGCACGCCTTCATCACGGGAAATTAACTCGTTCGAGAAGGTTAGTCCCGGCATTAATCCGCGTTTCTTCAACCAGAAAATGGCACAAAAAGCACCGGAGAAAAAGATGCCTTCTACCGCTGCGAAAGCAATCAATCTTTCTGCGAAAGAATCAGATTCGATCCATTTCAAAGCCCAATCGGCTTTTTTCTTAATGGCCGGAAATACTTCCAATGCGGTAAACAATTGATTCTTTTCGACTTCATCCTTTACATAGGTATCAATCAGTAAGGAATAGGTCTCGCTGTGAATGTTTTCCATCATGATTTGGAAACCGTAGAAAAACTTGGCTTCGGCATACTGGACTTCATTGACAAAATTCTCCGCTAAATTTTCGTTGACAATCCCATCGGATGCGGCAAAAAAGGCAAGAATATGTTTGATAAAATATTTTTCTTCTTCATTCAATTTGTTGTTCCAATCGGATAAATCTTGGTGCAAATCAATTTCTTCTGCAGTCCAGAAACTCGCCTCCATTTTTTTGTACCATTCCCATATATCGTGGTGTTTGATTGGAAAAATGACGAATCGGTTTTTGTTTTCTTTAAGAATAGGTTCTATCGCAGACATTGTTGAGTTGATTTGGTTTGGATTTTAATCAAAAAAATAGTGCTTTTTTGACTTCTACAAAGATATCTTTTGTAACGGAAAAAGAAAGCCAAACTTATCCACAATCACTTGTAGTTTTTAACAAATTATTTTTTTAACACGTGCTTTCATTCAATTTTTAAAAAACTGACAGTCAGTATTTTAAAAAATAAAAATAAGAAAAATGCTTCTAAATTGGGGGTTTTCATCAAATGTTATGCTTGCATAATTTAACATTTGATGAAATCGGTTACTCCAATAAAATTGCCTATAAACAATAGTAAATTGAAGCTATTTTTTGAGCTCTTCGGCCACCTTTTCGAGTTCAGCATACCAATCTTCACCAAAGCGGCGGATCAGTGCTTCTTTTACGAATTTGTAGACCGGAACTTCGAGTTCCTTACCTAAAGAACAGGCAGGATCGCAGATATCCCATTTGTCATAATTAACCGCTGCAAATTCGGTAAAATCTTTCACTCGGATCGGATACAAATGACAGGAAACCGGTTTTTTCCAACTGACTTCTCCTTGATTGTACGCCTGTTCGATTCCGCAAAGCGCGGTATTCCCATCATAAATGACATAGGCGCAATCTTTTTCATCAATCAATGGCGTTTCCATATCGCCATCGGTTCCGATACGCCAAGTGCCTTGCGCTTCGATTGCAGCGATTCCTTCGGGACGCAAAAAAGGTTTTACTTTGGTGTATATTTCTTCTAGAATTTTTGTTTCTTCTTTTGTCAATGGAGCTCCGGCATCTCCGTCAACGCAACAAGCACCTTTGCATGCGGAAAGATTGCATACAAAATCTTTTTCTAAAATGTCTTCTGAGACAATGGTTTTTCCGAGTTGAAACATGCGGCAAAGATAGTTTTCGAAATAACATTCAACGTTATTTTTAAAAATTATTCGCAAAGAGATAGCGTAAATTTAATGCGCTACAACAATTTTATGGATAGATTTGGAGCCGTTGGAATCTCTTAAACTTAAGAAATATATTCCATCAGGAAGCTTTTCAATATTTATCCGAACAATTTCTGAGGATTGTTCCTGTTGAAGCAAAACCCCAGTCAAACTGAATATTTTGCTTTCATTTATAAACACTGGTGAGCTAATCACAACAAAAGACGATGCCGGATTAGGCGCAATCAAGATATTCTTTTTCTCAAAATCAATTGTAGTTAAAGGGCCTAAAGTGTAGACCTGACTCATATATGTTGCCGGTTCATCATAAAAATAAATAATGCCAATCAATTTGGTCGGTAAATCTTCTAATTCGCTGAAATAGAAATCTGAAACTCCGTAAGCTTCCAAGAGATTTAATCCATTTTCGTTGATGACTTCACCAACAAATTGCAGTTCAAATATCTCCGAAACGGCATTGTAACTCAGTTCAATGAGATTGTCATCATTGAATTTATTTTCGGAGACATTTCCGACATTTCGAATAGTATAGAACTGATCAGGAACGGGAAGGTTAATCGTTTTCCAAAGCGTATGATCGCTGTTGTAAATTTTCGCCTGATTGTTTAAAGGATTTAACGACGTATAGTATTTTTCTCCTGAATTCTCCAGAATAACGCGCTCTACTTCACTCTCATACTCGTTTTCAATAGCAAACCCTGGCAGTTGATATATATTTGAAGTATATGTAGAATAGCCTGGGATATCATGTCGTATTGATGCAATCACTTTCGACTCATAACCATCCAATACACTGATTTTCATCGATTCGGCGTTCGGGATGGTGAGCAAGTCGGCGTTATTTTCATTTACAATTTTGCCTTCACTAACTATTCCGGTATATGAATAGCCCACCTCTAGCAAATCATCTTGATTCAACTGATGTTCTGAAATAAAACTTAAAGCATTTGAATAGTAATTAGATCCAATAGGCAAAGGTAAGGCAACTGTTTTCCATAAAGTATAATCACTGTTGTACAAAATCAGACTTTGACTGGCACTATCTAAAAAGTAATATTTATCTCCTGAAAAATCTAGAGTAATCCGATTCACTATCGCATTAGTAAATGTATGTTCTAACATAAAACCAGGAACAGAGTATACGCTTGTTGTTGCAGGATAGATGGTAGTAATTATTTTAGTTGGCGAACCTATAGGTAAACTAACAAGTATTCAGCTGGCATTCGCCTCAAACAAAACCGTTCCGTCTTCAGAAATAATTTTACTTAAATAGCTATCTGAAATGACATCATTGTACGAAAAAGCAATTTCTAAATTCGTATCAAGATTCAGCACTGCCTCTGAAACATGGGTAACAGTTGTGCGATTATACGTTGATAACGCTATGGGTAACGCTATTGTTTTCCACAAGCTGTGATCAGCATTATAAAAAATTAATTCGTTGGTTGCCTTTTTAAATGTATAATATTTTTCGCCCGAATATTCTAATTTTACTCTGGTTACCGCTGATTCGGTATAAGTATGCTCCAATTCAATTTGTGCAGAACAAACAAGCGTAAAAAATAATTGCAGAAGAAGTACAATTTTTTTCATAGTAAAAATTTTTAATAAAGATACTTCTTTTAACTAAAGGTTTTCTATGCGTTTTTCCTGAAATTACGATTTTAAAATTAACGCCGTTTTGGCTTTTCATCGCCCTGAAATCAATACTTTTGTAGGCTAAATCTGCACTATGAATTTTGATTTTAAAGAAATAGCGACAGTCAGTATGGTCCTTTTCGCTGTCATCGACATCGTTGGAACCATTCCAATTGTCGTCGATTTGAGAAGCAAACACGGTCATATCGAATCGGAAAAAGCCTCCATTGTCGCTGCGATTATCATGATTGTTTTTCTTTTTATAGGCGAAGAATTCCTGAAACTAATCGGCATCGACGTGCATTCCTTTGCTGTTGCTGGTTCGTTTGTCTTGTTCTTTATAGCGCTAGAAATGATTCTTGGGATTCGCATCTACCGCGATACCGAAGCCAGCTCCGCTTCCATTGTTCCGTTAGCTTTCCCTCTGATTGCCGGTGCCGGAACAATGACAACCTTACTTTCATTGCGTTCCCAATTTTATGCAGAAAATATTGTGGTGGCCATTCTCCTGAATATTATTCTAGTCTATGCCGTCTTAAAATCCTCGTCCAAAATCGAAAAAATGTTAGGACAAACCGGCTTGGGCGTCGTGCGGAAAACCTTTGGCGTAGTGCTGCTGGCGATTGCTGTTAAATTATTTGCATCCAACGTTAAAGGTTTGTTCGTTTAATTGGTTTTTATTACTTTCACTTCAAATTAAAATACCATGAAGATTTTCACTACAGTTTTAGTTGTTATAGCATTGGCCTTAATCATATTTAATATCACCTTACTCGATTTTAATCATTTATTTGAAGGCAACAGCATCGTGGCTATGATTGGAATTGCTGCTTCATTTTGTGCCGTATGCATCTTGCTCATTTTCCGAATGTCGAAAATAATCGTAGACAAATCAAAAGACCACTAAATGTCCTTTGATCTACTGATTATCGGCGGTGGTGTTTCGGGTGTTTCCTGCGCCTTGGTACTAGGTTCTGCTTATAAAAAATCTTTCGTTGCCGATAAAAAAATAGGCATCATCACGCACCAAAAAACATCTTCACTTCAGGAAGCTTTATTCAATAATGCTTATGGCATTGCTCCTGGGACATTAGGAGCCGATTTACTAAAGACAAGCGTCAGACAATTATCGCATTTATATCCTCACGTGCTGCAGATTGATGATGAGAAAGTCATGCAAATTGAAGGCAGCGCTCCTAATTTTTCTGTAATTACAAACAAAAATACGTATACGGCAAAATCGATTGTTGTGGCAATTGGCTACTCCAATACGTTTGCAATTGAAGGCCTGATGGGTTTTGTCGCTCCGCATCCCAAAGCGATTGTCGAGAAACAACGCATTTATTTACGGAATGAAGATCACAAAGTTGTCGATGGAATCTATGTTGCCGGAACGCTCGCAGGCTGGCGCAGTCAGTTGGCAATTGCTTCAGGAAGTGGCGCTGCCGTGGCAACCGATATTCTAACGCTGTGGAATAACGGCATCGATTCACAAAGCCACGATAAGATTTAGATTATTTCGAGTTCGCTTCTAAAACGGCTTTGACCATAGGATCTTCTTGCAACACAATCTGATAGTAGTTCTCCTCTTCAAAAAGCTGTCTCGCAAATTCCGCAGTAAGATAGCGTTTGACCAATTCCTTATTGCTAGATAATTTCAAAGTAACGCCATTCCCAATCAGGTAGTTTTGGAAATTCCTAAAGTACATATCAGTCTGTGCCATTTTCTCAACAAACTTCTCGAAAGTCAATCCTTTAAAATCATTGCGGTATTTATCCAATTGCTCAAATGCAAAATGTCCGACAATCCCGGACTGCTCCATGATATAGATGACACTTTCTTCGCCGTGAAGCCCTTCCATCGATACAAAAATGTCCGGAACGATACCACCGCCACCGTAAACAATTTTCCCCTTAGCCGTTTTGAATTTCAGCGTATCTCCAATTTTAATACTGTCCTTTTTATACAATTCCCCATTCTGAAAACGTGTTTCAAATTCATTGAAATAGTCGGAATCCTTGCCTTTCACATACGGTTTCTGAATCGATCTTCCGGTCGGCGTATAATAGCGTGCAATCGTCAGGCGTACTGCCGAACCATCATCGAAATTCATTTCTCGCTGCACCAATCCTTTTCCAAAGGAGCGTCTTCCTACGATAATCCCACGGTCGTTATCCTGAATGGCGCCCGCCAAAATTTCACTCGCAGAAGCAGAATTTTCATCAATGAGCACCGCCACTTTTCCGGTTTCAAAAATCCCTTTTTTCGTAGCAAAGGTTTTGTTGATTTCGCCTTTTCGGTTTTTTATAAAAACAATCAACTGCTTGTCTTTTAAGAATTCGTCTGCAATCTGCGCCGCCATTTCCATATAACCGCCGCCATTTTCGCGCACATCGATAATCAAGGAATTTGCGCCGGCTTTCGTCAGCTTTTCCAATCCGGATTTGAATTCAGTATACGTCGTTTCAGCAAAGCGGTTGATTTTGATATAGCCCGTCGTTGGGGTGACCATCAGCGCCACATCAACACTTTTTATAGGAACTACATCACGGTGCAATCTAATCTTTAATTTCCTATGCTCGCTTTTGCGGTATACCGTCAATTCTATTTCAGAACCCCGCTCGCCTTTAAGTTTCGAAAACAAACTGTCCGAAGGCAATTTCCTACCAAACAGCTTCGTCTTTCCTGCATATAAAATCCGGTCGCCCGCTTTGATACCAGCTTTATATGAAGGCCCGCCTTCCAAAGGTTTGACAACGGCCACGGTATCATTATACATATAAAAATTAATTCCAACACCGACAAAATCGCCTTTCATACTTTCGGCAATATCGGTTTGCTCGCTCGGCGGAACATAGACAGAGTGCGGATCTAATTGTGCGAGTATGCTGGTTACAGTAAGGTCTACGATGGAATCAGTATTGACTTTATCCACATACTCATTGTCGATGAAATCAATCAACCGGTTGAGTTTGTTTTTATAATTGTTCTTAGATAAGGAAGGACGGTCTATCGGAAAATTCAAAATACCACCCAACAAAACCCCTATGGCGAGCGTAAAGAAAAGAAGCAGCGGCAGATAGATATACTTTTTTTTCATTTTAGTCTAAGTCTTCAATCTGTTCTACGATGACACCCGCTTTAATCAAAAAGTCGATGCCGGTCGAATCGCGGTAACCCAACTGATACACGACCCGCTTGATCCCCGATTGGTGAATCAGTTTGCTGCATTCCTTGCATGGGGAAAGTGTGATATATAATGTCGCTCCTTCACAAGTTTGTGTCGATCGCGCCACTTTCGAAATCGCATTGGCTTCAGCGTGCAGCACATACCAATTGGTCAAGCCGTCTTCGTCTTCGCAGCAATTTTCAAAACCAGAAGGCGTTCCGTTATATCCATCAGAAATAATCATGCGGTCGCGAACGATGATGGCGCCTACTTGCTTACGTTTGCAATATGACAACAAGCTCCATTCTTTAGCTATTTTTAGATACGCTTTGTCGTATTTATTTAATTTTTGTAATTCCATGTCGATCGTTTCTTCCAATATTTGTCATCCTGAGCGCAATAGAAGCAAGGAGCTGGTTCCGGCTTTCGCCTTTATCTTTGCTCGTGCCTCGCAAAGGATACCGGCTCAATCCGGGCTAGGGCAATCCGTTACGAAAACAAACATACAATTTATTTTGAAAAACAATTCCTTTTAAAATCATAAAACATTCCACTAAAATTTCAATAAAATCTTTGTAAATCGTGCGCTCAAAAACGAAATAAATTTATATTTGCAGTAATTAAAAAACCCAACAGTTATGTCATTTTCTGATTTATTTGATAGCGAATTCAAAACAAGAAATAAAGGTCATTTTTCTGCCATCGTTCGCGTAGCGTATTCCGATGGAATCGTGTCGCCCGAAGAAAAAAAATTCCTTGATAAACTCTCCAGAAAACTGGAGATTTCTTCCGAAGAGTACGAAGAGATTCTTGAAAACCCCTTGAAATAC
>JBBRXW010000079.1:0-8358 GCA_038238295.1 Flavobacteriales bacterium
AGCCGCGCCGGTCATTACAGTGGTGGTATTGGATAAGTTCGTGGGAGTGGTAAAGCTCATATCAGAAGCACTTTGCCAATACAATATTGTTCCTGTAGCACCACTGAGCGTTAAATCGCCAGGTGTAGAATTTGAGCAGATGGTTTGGTTACCCGATAACGTCCCGCCATTTGAAGGAGGTACGATTTCAACTGTTGCCGTATTGGTTGCGGTAATTCCGTTGCTGTCTTTTACCGTAACGGTATAATTTACTGAGCCTACAGTAGCAGTTGGAGGTGTTGCGGAAACATTGCTTCCTAGGCCGCCAGACCAAGAATACGTATAAGGCATATCCCCATTATCAAGGGTAGCCAACAATGAAATCGAATCAAATTGACAGAAAGAACCATAGCCACTTATAACAGTGCTAAAGACAGCCGCTTTAATTCCTGTAAAAGCAGTCGCTTGCCCAGCGGTCAATACTGCTCCGGTTGCGGTCAATGTATTGCTGCCCAACGTAGAAAACTTAATCCATGGGTTGGTTTGCTGATTGAAAGCGCCTTTCAATTGGGCAGCACCAATAAGGTTTTCCTGTCCGAGCAGATCGGTCGCACTATAATTGGCAGTAATTGTTGCAACAGCTCCGGTAATTCCGGTTTGGGTAACATTCCAATAGCGACTAATATTGTTATCGATACTGTGATTATCAGGATGCAGCGCATCAGTTACGCTTACGCCTATATAAGCACTAGAAAAGCCACCCGCAGTTACATTAACCGTAATCGGTGAATATTCAATAGTTCCAGTACGCTCACCTATCGGATAGCTAAAAGAACCTGTTGATAAAAACGGACGACGTACCTGTCCGTTGCTGCTTACAACTATCATTTTTGTTCCATCGAAACTACCTGAAACTGGACTGCTTCCCAAAGTTAATGTCGTACTTCCGATATCGAGCAATCCTGAAATCAAACTTAGGGTTCCTGTCACAGTTGAGTTGTTCACCAAGGTAACGCCTCCCAATGTATTATTAATAGTGAGGTTATTGAATATCGGGTTAGCCGTACCGTTGATAAATTGTGGTTTGGCTCCGGTCATTGCAAGCGTCTTGCCGGTAAAATCGACTGACTGGTTTAACGTAAGATTCCCCATAATATTGACCGATGCCGGAAACACTGCACTTGTTCCGCTGATGATCAGATTATGATAGGCGGCAATTGTGGGATTTGGTAACGGAACATTTTGGGCGCTCCCTGTAAATTCTATAGTATTCGCGATGGTGCCCGATGCCATTGTTCCATTAATAGTAAGCGTTCCTGCTATGGCCATATAATTATCGGTCAAAGGTCGCAGCGAACCCCCAGAATTAATGGTAACATTATTGAAATTGCTGTTACCGGCAATCGTAGCATCAAGATTTGTAAAAATAACGGTACTTGTCCCGGTTCCAGGGTTATAGACTCCATTATTAATCCAAGCACCAGCACCAGAATTAAGTGTGAACTGTGAGTTGGCCGGCGCATTCAAAATCCCACCCGCTTCTATCGTAAGCGACCCGAGCAATACGAGCGGATTCAGTAAAGGATCATTTGGTGTTGTAGCGGCATCTGGAATAAAAACAGCGGTATTGTCTGAAGGGGTAGCATTTGGAGTCCAATTCACAGCAGTGGTCCAAGAATCACTTAATGAACCATTCCATGTAAGTACCCCAGCAGCCGAATCATCAAGCGTCAGCAATACATTGCCAAAGGTATTTGAAAAATAGAGTCCAACATTGACATTGGTTAATTGTACCCAGTTATCAGTCGTATTAAAGTTCGATCTTCCTTGCTCAAGCGTAGTAGCCGATCCTACAATATACGCCCAGTCAACCAATTTGCTTTCCGAATTGCCGTTGAGTTCAGAATCAAGATAATGTGCTTGTATAACAGCTTTGGTTCCGGAGCCTCCGGTTTGTATAAATTCATAAGTGCGATTGATGGCACCTGTTCTCCATGAGGGTGCGGTTCCAATGGCAATCTTCAAACTCATTGACGTTGGCAGCGTTCCGTTGTTTGGGAATACAATAGAAGTGTAGGTATTTCCGAAAGTATAGAGCGTACTGAAAGCAATCATGTTTCGCGTTACAATTCCAGTAACATCGCCGATTCCTGCATTGGTTGAACTTCCGCCCATAGTTAGTGTAAAAGTCCCCATCGAAAGACTTCCGACAGTAGCCGATGGATTAGCAATAGGAAGATTCAATATTCCATTCACTGTAAAAGAGTTTGTAGCAACTGCCCCAGAAGTATTAGTTACGGTAAGGTTTTGATAGGTTCCTGCCACTATAGTCTGTTGTGTTGTTGCATTGAGGTTAAGTATGCCACTTCCGTTCCATGTTTTCCCACTTGGAAATGGCGTAGCAGTTGTATTTTGCGTAAGGATATTTCCATTATTGTTTATCGTGGTTAAAGTACCCATGAGCGCATTCGTACCAAGATTCATCGTCTGCCCAGCTGTAGTAGTTAATGCTCCGTTGACGACAATTGGATTCGATAAAATAACGGTATTTGTCGCCGTTGTACTGACACTTAAATTATTGAATGCATTAGTTGTACCTACCGTAGTTTGGTCAATGCTGAGTGTTACGTTCGATGCTCCACCGATTAAGAGCGAACTCGTGCTGCTGCTTTTTATCCCTTGGGTAGTCGTATTGATAATGTTGCCGTTGAGTGCTAAAGTGTTACCGTTTATATCGATCTTACCACCATTAAAAGTCACATCACTATTTACTGTTAAATTGCCATTGAGTACCGTATTTCCTTGTACCATCACATTCTCCACAACTCCGTTGACAGGAACAAAAGTACTCGTGGGGTTAACTACCATTGTTATATCATCAAGTCCGAATGCATCGAAAACTCCGCTACCCGAAACTGTCGTGCCTGTCCATCTTAAATAGTAATAATTATTATTTGCTAGATTAAGCCCTGTAATTGTTGCTACACGATAATAAGCTTTCCAACCCGGGCTGATGTCAGCAGTTGTCGTTGAAATAACGTTAAGACCCGATACCGCTGTATAAGTACTGTTATCGCCAGAATAACTGAAATTAAAGCTGCTTGAAGCTGCTGTATCATTATAAACGTAGACCTTATAAGCAATATTAATTGAGGTTACTGCAACGCCTGTCTGGTTTTGAAAACGCAGGGTAACCGAACCTGGGACGAAATCTCCTGTGGCGGGTTGAATCCCGAGTGAGCTATTATCTGTAGAGGTTTCGAAACTATATAGTCCACCTATTGGATCTGAAGTAAGTGAAACACCTTGGTCGTAATCACTGTCGGCTGCAGATGTACCTCCAAAAGCAACGGCACCGTCACTAAAACCTGTAAAAGCAAATGCATTGGAGCTCAAATCACCATCCTCAGCAATTGGTTCGAGACCAGCACCCTGAAATTGGTTGTTGTTTACTCCATCTACAGTTGTATCGAATGTAATTGTGTTGACCACATTCGGTGCGTAAATTTGCCACCCAACCGGCGAATTGATTGTAGTACGGTTGCCTGTAGCTGGCGTCGTTGTCAGGTAATTTTCTGTACCCGAACCGCCGTTAAATTCATAAACCGCAATATAATACGATGTTGCCGGTTGTAAATTACTCACATTTACCGTATTGCCTGCACCACTGTAAACCACATAATTATCGGTTCCTATCTGCGCTCCATTGCCGAAATTGGAATCGGTATAATAGGTATTTGCATTGACAAGCGTAGCATTGACAGCACTACCTTGGCGCATTACCACGAGTCGGTTGCTACCATTTCCATTAGTCCAACTGATTTTAAACCCGGTAGAAGTCACCGTTGAAACACTTACCGCGGTTGCCTGACTTGTTGGCGGCATCGCTAATACTGTAGCCGATAATGCGACATTTTTGGTTACAGCACCTGCAGTCGCATGCGTAGTGCTTCCTGAGTAAATTCCCGCGGTTGCTGCGGCCTTCACTCTTGTGTAAATCGTAAGTGGCTGTCCCGTAATATTGTTACCGGTTCTGGCCAGCGTAAGCGACGAAAAATAGGTGGTTCCATTCGATGAAACCTCAAAATTAGCAGGCGGAGTAACCACTGGGTCTACGGTAAGATTGACTCCAGTGATTGTATAGGTTGAAGCGGCGGAGGTTGTGCCTGTAACAGTAGTAAATGCGTTGAGCGCTGAAGTGGAAAGGGTAAGTGAAGGAACACCTGGGGAGTCAATTGTAAAAGTTTGGGCGTTAGAAACTGCGGTGCCGTTCGATACCGTAATTGAAGCACTTCCTGCAGTTGCAATATCCGCAGCAGTTATCGAAGCCGTAAGTTGCGTTGCCGATATAAAAGTCGTGGTCTTGCTGCTTCCATTCCATTTGACGACACTATTTCCACTCATGAAATTAGAGCCATTTACAGTAAGCGTAAATGCTCCAGTTCCTGCAATAGCAGAACTTGGAGCAATAGAGACGGTAACCGGTACGACTACACTGACTTTAATATTATCAAAATACGAGGTCATTGCGGTAGTTCCTGAATTTAAATACCCACCCATAATCCCTAGGACTGATCCTGTGTAGGTGTTATTGACAAGTGTCCCTTGAGAAGTAAGGCTACCCGTATTTGGATCAACAAATACGGAACCATCGTTTCTAATAAATAACTGCCAAGTATTGGTAGTGGGCGTATAAGTAACCTTTACACTAAGGTATTGAGTTCCGAAGTCGGCTAGTCCACTTGTTGTTGTTGAAAGGAGCGTAGTGCTTGATGACAGACCTGAATTATATCTCACAAGTCGGATTGGATCTGTTTTTCCCGAATTTCCTAAAGTTACCGCATAACCTGTACCTGTAACATTTGTTGACCCTGTTGTTCCTGCCAAGATAAATGCATTGGCATAATATCCGCTACCGGTGCTAATCCCTGAAGGATTCGATCTGCTTTGTCTCATGTTGAATGTCCAAGTAACAACACCCGGATTCGAAGCTAAAGTTGTATTATATGGTGCGGCAAAAGCACTTGAGTTAGTAAAAGCGAGATTCCATCCATTAGTATTGGAGGCAGCTGTGGCATTATTGGTAAGGTTGAGAATCCCGGCATCTATTTTACTGCCATAATCAACACCACTTCGGGTTTGCGACCACATGGTGCTGGTTCCTATTAGACCCGTAGTTGTACTATAGGCAGTTCCTGTAGAAGTTGAAAAAGCATCATTAAAAACAGTGGTTTGCGCAGATATCGTACTAAATAAAAGGGTCATTGAAACCACCAAAAAAGACTTCGTAGACAAAACAAGTAATTCTCTTTTCATAAACATGATTTATTGTATTGAATCCTGTAAATAAGATTCAGCGCACAAAATTAAGCTTATGATTTAAAAAAACGATTAAACTACTGTTAATATCGACGAAATGCATAAAATAAAAAAATTAACAACCTTAATCTTTCAAAAAGACGATTTTTGCAGCAGAAAGCAAATTGTTAATTTCTAGATTTATGGATATCGAATAATTTGTGTGCCCGAAGCTGTAAAACACAAAACAGTCCCATTCCTAAAAGGGAACCTATAATGTTAAGCAGTTGGTCTTCAAAACTGGCCGTTCTTCCTGGAATAAAGAAATATTGCACTCCCTCCAAAAGGGCACCTCCCGTAAAGCAACATAAAAAAGTAAACCAGTACCTTTTCTTTTTAGGCTGACGATATAGGATCGACAGCGACAGCAAGAAATATCCACACAAGTGCGAGGGATTCGAAAAATGAAATAAAAGATAATCTGTAGAAAGGAATCTCTTCAGTGATGGTGGCGGAACTTGTCCCTTCATTTTTATTTTCTCATTTCCGCACATGCTTCCCAATAAAGGAATAGGGTTCGCAATGGCTGAAATAATTACTTTGATTCCTCCTGCCCTGTAATCCGTTTCAAAAGGTGGGTTTCCGAGCTTGAAATAACAATCCGCCGAAGGATAGGAATATTTGCCATTTCCCGAAAAGTAATATACTGTCTGATCGTTGGCTATTTTGAAATTATCACCAACTTCAGGCATCCGGTATAAAATGACTTGTTTGCCTCCGTAAGAAATGCATTCCAGCATTACAATAATTAAATATATCGCAATCGGATGCAGTAGTAAACTCTTAAAAATACGAAACATACACTATTATTTAATACCGTTTTCGGAAGGTCTTATCGAACAAAAATACTATATTCTTCCGAAATTCCTGTTTAGAAAATTCATCCTCAAAAAGAATTCTGCCAGCAGTTTTATTTAAAAAAAACACAAACCTTATCCGCCTCCAACTTTTAATACTTACTTTTATTCGAATGTTTAAAATCGATTTCGAATGAAATGGTATTGGAAAATCATCATCACCTTACTCTCCATCGCAGCCCTTATTCTAATTCTAGATATCAGTTTCAACCTTTGGATCCGCTTCCAGCTGCCAAAAATTATCAACGAACAAAATGATTCTGCCTACTCGGTTACGTATAAAGAACTCTCCATTTCTTTACTCAATAGCTCCATCAATGCTGAGGATATTGTCCTTGTGCCAAAAGCTGCACTCAAGGATACTGTCAACAAAGCTGGGATTTATGCCAAAATTAAATCCGTTGATGTGGTCGAATTTAAAATCTGGCCCATGGTCTTCGGCGACAAAATCAAAGCCAGAAGTGTCATTGTTAATACACCAACGGTAATTCTTTATAAAAAAAACGACAAAGCAATCGGCCATTCTAAAAGCATCAGTTCCGGGGTCGTAGCGCCGTTCGGTAAAATCATATCTGTACCCGATATTACCTTAAAACATGGCGATCTCAAAATCATACAAACCAAAACCAACAAGGCCCTGCTTAGCGTACAGAATATCAATTTTAGAATCCGTGGCGTGCTGATTACCGATAAAGTCCTCCAAGAGAAAATTCCGTTTCATTTCAGTGATTACGACCTAAGCTGCGACAGTCTCTATTATCGCTCAAGCGAATTCTACCACATCAAAACGCGACAAATCAAAACCACGAAAACCGATCTAGAGATTGATCATTTAGAAATGATTCCGGAATATACCCGCCGCGAATTCGTGCAAAAGATTCCAAAGCAAAAAGACTTATACACTTTACATTCAGAATCCATTGCAATCCAAAAAATCGATTGGGGATTTCAACCTGCCGGCGATTTTTTTTTCCATGCCAAGCTGCTTAAAATCAATAATGCGGCGGCGAATATCTACCGTTCCCTCATTCCGATGGAAGATAAAGAGAAAAAAAATCTTTACAGTAAAATGTTGCGCGAGCTAAAATTCGATTTAAAAATCGATACGCTGCAATTATCCAATTCCATCCTTGAATACGAAGAAGAAAAATCCTTCGACAGAGGCGCCGGGAAAATTACAATGAACAAATTCAACGTGACTGCAACGAATATTTGTAGTGGATTCAAAAAGCAGAAACTTGAGGATCTCAAAATAAAAATCAATTGCCTGTTTATGAAAACCTCTCCACTGTCAGTCAATTGGGTGTTTAATGTGATGAATATCTCCGATAGTTTCCACATTAAAGGCACGCTGCGAAATTTCGAAGCCGAACAACTCACCCCGTTTAGCAAACCGTATATGAATCTCACCGCCAAAGGCATCCTCGACGAAATTCATTTTGATTTTACCGGCAATAATAAAAGCGATTCCGGCGATTTAGGGGTTAAATATGATGATTTGAAATTTTCAGTTTACAAGAAAACCGACCGCAAAAAGAAGAGCAAACTCAAAACGCTCCTCGTAAACCTGTTCGTAAAAAACGACTCCAAGAACAAAATCAAAGACACCCATGTAGAAGCTGATCGCGTTCCCGAGAAATCATTCTTTAACTTCTTGTGGCGCACCATTCTCAAAGGGCTCGAGAAAATTTTGATTTAGGCGTGCCGCGAAAAAACGGCCAGGCTATCCATTCCAAGTCCTCACTCGTACCTCATTCCGGGCTTTCCATTGCTATCCTTCACGCATTGCGGTGGAATTCGAGTTAGTAGTCAAAAGACGAAGTTTAATCCGTGTGCGGCAGAAAATCATTGAGAACTGAAATTAGCTATATTAACATACGATCGCAAATAACTTTGATGGCAAAATCATAAAATAATAGTAGCCATGTTTCGCCGGGATTTGCTATTGCAAAAAATCAATATTGCGCTTCAAACCGTCGAATTTAGTTCGCCTTACCGCTGAGTTTTTGAACACAACCTTAAACGTTTCTTCGGTAATTTCCTGCCAGTCTTTTTTGGTCATTGCCAGCAATTCCGGATTCGGATGAAATAAAGGTTCTTGGTGCGGTTTCGAAAATTTATTCCACGGACAAACATCCTGGCAGATATCGCAGCCGAAAACCCA
>JBBRXW010000080.1:0-8336 GCA_038238295.1 Flavobacteriales bacterium
AGACCACTCCGATGAAACATTTCGTAACCCTATTTCTGCTTTTTTCAATGTCGCAAATCTGGTCACAACCATTGCTGGAAATGACTCCGAAAGGCTTTTTACCGATTTCGTTTGCAACGCCAAAAAAAGCTACAGAAAAATTATTGGAACTTTCAAAAGCTTGGGCAGACACTTATAACAAAGGAGGTTATGACATCACGAATGTGACAGAAAATTCGCTTACCATAACCGCTTTAAAACTTTCAGCGGCTTTTTATTATAATGTTGGCGTCCGATATGATTATAATATCCGATACGAACTCAAAGTAGTTTTTAATACCGATAAAACCTTCACATTGACCTTCAATCCAAAGGAATTTTACGCTAATGAAGTGTTGACCAAAACGACCGTAGCCGATTTTTTTACTCCTGAAGGAAAATTAAAAGATGATTTCACGGACGTTAAACCATCGCTGGAAGCAATGGCGGAGCGGATAACCAAATCCTATGTTACTTTCATTTCGAATTAAATCTTTATTTCCCTTTCAATAAATTGATACTCACTGTCGCGATTTCAGAATCCGGGAACCTTCTGAAAACTACTGGATCAGGAAACAATCCCGCTTCCGCCGCAACCTTATTGAACACATCGATTTCTACAATATATTGATCCGAGAAACCGTGCGTCGCATCATAGGCTGTAGCAGCTGTTTTGCCAATATTGCGGGCTGCAACGGCTGGTGGAATGGTATGCAATTCGATCAGCAGCAATCCAAACTGGCTGACATAAGGCGCCCATTTCTGTAGGTGTTCCAACAGATTCTCCTCAACTTCCTTTGTATTAATTTGCATACCGCGATGTGCAAAAGCACCGGTAGATTCGCTGATCCTGTTCTCGGTATTTTTTTTCGGATTTTCCCAAATGCGGTTATGATCGAGAAACGTCCGCACATTGAGCAAATCTTTTAAATCGATAGAATAATTTTCCTGTAAATCTTCGGCAAGAATATCCGGTCTTCCAATATCGCCCCAGATTACTTTTGCCCAAATATCGGCTTTAATCAAATTGGCGCGGGTTACTTTTAAAGCTGCCTGATTATAATCGACTCCGACCAAAAACAACGGATGTTCATCGAGCATTTTTCCGCGTAAAGTTTGTCGGTCGATGACCTCAAAAATATGCTGCAAGAAAGCGCCATTGCCGCAACCCATATCGAGAATTCCTTTCGGCTGTTGCTCAATCGGAAGTTTGAAAAGATGGATTAATATTTCATCGACTACTTTAAAATAGGTTTCGTGAGCGCCACCGCTGCCCCAGACATTCATTTCTCGATCGACATGAATTTCATCACTACCATCAGGCTGCATTCTTAAAATAGATGGATTTCCAAAAATCAAATCCTCGATTCGGGCGAATGTGGGCAAATACGAAACGGTAACGCCATACGCGGCGGCTCTTTTGGCAAAAAACAAACCGGTTTCGGTAAATTGATAATTGCCATTTTTCTCTTTGAACCAGCCTAAAAAAGTAAGGAAATTTAAAATCTTGACAAACAATTCTGGTGACTTATGAAACTCTTCCGGCCGGAAAGATATTTCCATGAAATATTTATGGAACATTCCATTCATACCCAATCGGACTAAAGTTGGCCCGACCAAATACCCTTCAATATGCTTCAGAATTTGATGCTGAATTTCGGCTGTTACTTCCTCTTCAGAGAAAATAATTCCATAGTTATTTTTATACTTTTCAAAAATTAAATTCAATTTATGGAAAGGCTCTTCTTCAAAAAGTCGTGGATGAAACTGGGTTGAAAAATGCAGCAAATTGACTACATCATCATACAAATAAAACAACGGAAATGCGATAGCACTTTTGGCAGAAAGGCGAAATTCGACCTCTTCATTAGCCTGATCGAGATGATATTCTAAAAAACCTTGTGAACACAAGATGCGCAAACCGACATGAAGATAGCCTTTATTGGCTTTAAATTCCTTTGAAAGTTCGGTTAAACTGGCGGCTTTATTAGCGAGCAAATAGTCTAAAATTCCTTTTTTGTTTAAGGCAACAGCAACCGGCGCGGTGGCTAATCCATCTAAATGTTTAAAAATAGTACTGCGAAGATCGCTTTTGTTGGTGATCATTTTGAAAATATTTGATTGTTTTCAAATATATAAAAAATACTATAAACCGATTTGTCTTTTTGCCTCGCCGATAATAAATGCGCAGGCGTTGGCCAGATTGTAACTGCGGACTAATGGGGAAATAGGAATTTTGAGATGATTCTGGAATTGTTGCAAAACATCAGCACTCAATCCGACGCTTTCCTTACCGAAAACAAGCCAGTCACCATCCTGAAACTGGTTTTCAAGATATGATTTTTCGGCGTGTGAAGTCATCAGGAAAACCCGAGATACATCCGGAATCTGAGCCGTCCATTCTTCAATGTTCTGATATTCCTTCCAATCCAGATGTACCCAATAATCGAGTCCGGAACGTTTAAGATTCTTATCGGTAATCTGAAATCCGAACGGATGAATGAGGTGCAAACGGCTTTCGGTTCCAACGCAAAGTCGGCCGATATTTCCGGTATTGTTGGGGATTTCAGGTTCTACGAGTACAACATTGAGCATTGAAAGAGCGGATTATATATTAGACTTCTTAGATTTTAAATACGGAAACTTCCTGTACTTCTCCGGGTTGGAGATTATTCAAATAAACATTTCCGACGCGAACTCTTACCAATCGTAATGTAGGAAATCCAACCGCTGCTGTCATTTTCCGCACTTGTCGAAACTTTCCTTCACTGACAACCACCGAAGCCCAAGAAGTAGGTCCATGGCGTTCGTCGCGGATTTTTTTACCTCGTGGGCCAAAGGCCGGAACAGTGGCAAGAACAAAAGCTTTGCAGGGTTGGGTCGTATATTTCGTGCCTTCAAAACCAATTTCGACACCGTTTTGCATTTTGATTATCGCTGCTTCATCAATGATTCCATCTAGCTGAACATAGTATTCTTTTTCGACTTTTTTGCTGCGGATGGTCTCACTCATTTTTCCATCGGTTGTCAGCAAGAGTAGGCCTTCCGAATCTTCATCGAGGCGACCGATTGCCATAATTCCTACCGGAAAATCGAATAATTCGCCCAGAAGTTTTTTCTTGCGCTTCAATTCGTATTTGAACTGGCTCAGATAACCGTAAGGCTTATGGATAATGAAGTGGCGGTGTTCTAACATTTATTTATTCGATGATGGCAATTGAAATACGGGATTGTAAATCAATCCAATGATATTTCCCCACAAATCTTTTACACTGGCGACGACAATTTCACCCCCAACATTCGTGGGTTTCTCGTGAGCCGTAGCGCCTAAATCGATCATTCGTTGGTATGCTGATTCGATATCGGAAACACCCCAATAGGTCAGGACACTTTCTTCTTTGGATGCTGTTGGTCTTTCCTCAGGATGCAGCCCCAGTTCATATCCAGCAATGTTGAAACCCACATAAAATGGCTGATCAAAATACGGTTTGGTTTCGAAAAGTTCGGTATACCAAAGTTTCGCTTTTTGAATGTCATCTACTTTGTAAATTACGGTTCGAAGACCCAGAATTTCAGATTTCATTTTTATATTTTTAATGTAGGAAGTTCAAAGATAAATGAAATCTATTTCCAATTATTCCTTACATTTACTTTTTTGCAAATTCTATAGAAATGAACGCCACACTGATTACTCTTTTTACTTTTCTCCTTGCCTTATTCATCGGAATTTACCTCGGAAAACTGCTATTTGCCGCCAAAGCCGAATCGAATAAAATTGGGTTGGAGGAACGAATTATCGGATTGACATCGCAATTCAATGTGTTGAATGACCAGCTTAGAAACGCACAAGCAGAAAAAGAAATAATCCGCAACGAAAAAGACAGTCTTGCGATTCAATTGACTAAAAAGGAAGTCGATTTTGAAAACCTTTGGGAGCGTAATCTTGAGCAAAAACAGGAAGTCGAGAAACTGCAGGAAAAATTCACCAAAGAATTTGAAAACTTAGCCAATAAAATCCTCGAGGAGAAAACCAATAAATTTACCGAACAGAATAAGGAAAATATGAAGAACATCTTGTCCCCGCTGCAGGATAAAATTCAGTTGTTCGAGAAAAAAGTAGAGGATACTCATAAAGAAAGCATCGATTATCATGCGGCGCTAAGGCAGCAAATACTCGGATTGCGCGAAATGAATGAACTGATGAGCAAGGAAACCATCAACCTGACCAAGGCATTGAAAGGCGACAGCAAGATGCAGGGCAATTGGGGCGAATTAATTTTGGAGCGGGTATTAGAAAAATCCGGACTCGAAAAAGACCGCGAGTATTTCGTGCAGCAGGCACATACTGCAGATGATGGGCAACGCGTTTATCCTGACGTTGTCATCAACTTACCGGACGGAAAAAAGATGGTCGTCGATTCGAAAGTATCGCTGACTGCGTATGAAAGATATAGCAATGAAGAAGATGATGTCTTGAAATATAGTTATTTAAAAGAGCATGTCAACTCGATCAAACGTCATGTAGAGCAGTTGGGAGAAAAAAATTACCATGATTTATACCAAATGGAAAGCCCGGATTTTGTATTGCTTTTCATTCCGATTGAATCGGCATTCGCCATCGCTTTGAATGAAGATACCTCACTTTATAATAGAGCTTTCGAAAAGAATATTGTAATTGTGACACCATCAACTTTACTGGCGACATTGCGGACGATTGATAGTATGTGGGCCAACCAAAAACAACAGGAAAATGCTTATGAGATTGCTCGACAGGCGGGTGCTTTGTATGATAAATTCGAAGGCTTTGTTGGCGACTTGGTGAAAGTTGGCAATAAAATTAAAGACTCTAAAACCGAATACGATGCTGCGATGAATAAACTTGTCGAAGGAAAAGGCAATCTCATCACCAGTGTCGAAAAATTAAAAAAAATGGGCGCTAAAGCCAAGAAATCACTTCCGGAATCCGTATTGAAACGTGCCGAAAGCGATGAAACTGAAATACTAAATTAAATCGTTATGAAAAAAGCATTGTATTATATTTTGACATTTATTGTGGTGGGAATCATCGCCTATTTTACCTTTTTGTATTTTGTGACCTATAGCGAAGGTGTCCGTGCCGGTGAACTGATAAAAGTCAGCCACAAAGGTGTCGCTTTTAAAACCTGGGAAGGCGAAATCAGCCAAGGCATTTCCGGGGCGCAGATTTTTGCTTTTTCGGTATTGGACAGTGACAAAAAAGTGATTGAAGATTTGAAAACTTTACAAGGGCAATACGTTAAAGTGACCTATGTCGAAAGATACAGAAGCTTTCCGTGGTGGGGCGACACCCATTATTTTATCACCCATGTTGAAAAAGAGTCCTCTCCTTTTAATTCGAAATAATGAAACCGCAGTACAAACCTGTTGCCGCCTCTGCCCTGACCATTTCGGAACTGATGCTTCCCTCCCATACTAATTTCAGTGGAAAAATTCATGGTGGTTACATCCTATCACTGCTCGATCAGGTGGCGTTTGCTTCGGCATCCAAATTTTCAGGCTATTATTGTGTGACGGCTTCTGTGGATACCGTCAATTTTTTAAATCCGATTGAAGTCGGTGAATTAGTAACACTCAAAGCCTGCGTCAATTATGTCGGGAATAGTTCGATGATTATTGGGATCCGCGTCGAATCGGAAAATATCCAAACCGGAGAAATCAAACACTGCAATTCATCCTACATCACGATGGTCGCGAAAGACAAGGCTGGAAAAAATGCTATAGTTCCTGGATTAATTCTTTATAACCAGCTGGAAGTGCGTCGTTTTTTTAATTGCATCAAACTGATTGCCTTAAAAAAAGAAAAAGAATTGCATGAAGAAAAGTTCGATCATACCTCCAAAAAAGCCTTAGCCATTTTGAAAGATTATCCTGTCGTTTTGGAATTAAAATAACGGAATCCTTATTAATTGTACATTCAACAGCTTGTTTTTCTAATAGTTATCCACATATTTTGCCTGCTTTGAGATATTTTTATTATTTTTGGGATGCTAAAAAAATTTTATGAAAAATCATTACGCTGCCGTACTATTTATTTCCGCTTTTATTCTACTGATTTACTCCTGCTCATCTACTGATGATGAAAGTTATATAACTCTATCCAACAAAAATGGCGGTACAACTCCTGGTCCAATTACCTTAGATTTGTCGCAGCTGCCGTTGCCTAAACTATCGGATTACCACTTTTTTACCGGAGCGCTCAAAAACCTGAAGCCCAATTATAAGGTTTTACCCTACCAGCCGGCGAGTTCACTGTTCTCCGATTATGCGCACAAAAAAAGATTTGTATGGATGCCAAAAGGAACCAAAGCTACCTATAATGGTGCTGAAAATGCGCTAGAATTTCCAGTAGGTTCGGTCCTGATCAAAAATTTTTATTATGAGAATGTACAGCCATCCAATACGACAAAAATTATCGAAACCCGATTGATGGTCTTAAAAAGCGATGGTTGGAAATTCTATGATTACGTCTGGAATGAAGCGCAAACCGAAGCTTTTTTAGATACCGATGGCAATGGAGTTTTTGTTCCGATTACCTTTGTAGAAAATAGCGTTACCCGTTCAATTACCTATAAAATTCCGTCGCAGACCGAATGTACTACCTGTCATTCACTTAATACGACAGGAGAATCTGGTGGCGAAAGAAGTATTCCGATTGGTGTGAAACCTCAAAATTTAAATACGCTTTATAACTATGGAAATTATTCCAGAAACCAATTAACGCAATGGAAAACTTGGGGGTATCTCGACACTACTTTACCGCCTTTAGCATCACTATATTCAACGGTTGATTATAACGATACCAGCAAATCGTTGGAGTTGAGAGCGCGTTCGTATATCGACATCAACTGTGCGCATTGCCATCGTACCGGCGGTCATTGCGATTATGTGCCGCAACGATTCAATTTCAGCAATACCGATTCGTATTCTTTTGGAATCTGCCTCACCTCATTGTTCAGTATTCCTGATTATCCGTATGTAATTACTGCGGGAGATGCTAATCTTTCCGAACTCGTTTATCGCATCAACACTAATGAAGCCTCCGTAATGATGCCACTAATCGGACGAACAATCATTCATGAAGAAGGCGTTCAGCTGATGCGAGATTATATCAATTCTTTACCAAGTTCATGTCATTAGAAATTAATAAATAACGATACCCATTCAAGAAAATGACAGCTAAAGCTAAAAAATCATTAGCTAAATCTACAGTAAGAGAACGAAAATTGAAGCGCAAGAGTCGTTAAATTGCGGTTCAAAAATGTTATAATCATAAAAATGAAAATATATTCTTTTCGTACAAAATCAAAAGTATTGTTGCTGAGTTTTAAAAAACGAACTTGATTTTTTAGTAGTTATTCAATTATTTGTAGATTATGTAATTATTTTTGTTATTTTTAAACTGTTTTAATTAAAAGTTATGAAAAAGAGTTTCTTTGTTTTTTTTTCAACCCTGATTATTGTTTTAGGGATTTATTCTTGTACTTCCAATAGTGAGGAAGATTATGTAAGTATATCTCCTACGTCAAACAAAGTAAAGCCAGGCCCAACAGCACCTATCTTGCTGGATTTGACACAACTCCCATTACCGAAATTATCCGATTATCATTTTTTTAACGGACCGCTAAAAAATCAAACACCTGGTTACAAAGTAATTCCTTACGAACCTGCAAGTTCTCTCTTTACAGACTATGCTAATAAAAAAAGATTTATTTGGATGCCAAAAGGTGTCAAAGCAAATTATGTTGCCGATAATAAAGTTCTTGATTTTCCAATTGGAACCGTTTTGATAAAAACATTTTACTACACTACTATTCAACCAGGGAATTTAACAAAATTAATTGAAACCCGATTAATGGTTAAAAAGGTAGATGGTTGGAAATTTTATGAATATCTATGGAATGATGCTCAAACTGAAGCTTATTTAGTTTCAGGCGAAGATTTCAGTAATGGAAGCAGTCAAACGATTACTTTCAGAAAACCAAACAACGAAATTATCACAACCGATTACAGAATTCCGTCAGATGCAGAATGCTATGCTTGTCACAAACTTAACGAGCAACCTACGCCTATTGGTGTAAAACCTCAGAACTTAAATGTAAATTATGCTTATCCTACGGGAAATAAAAACCAATTGTTAAATCTTTTACAACAAGGATACTTGAACACTTATCCTGCCTCAATAGTTTCTACGGTTGATTATCACGATACGACAAAATCTTTAGATTTGAGGCTTCGGTCTTATGTTGACGCCAACTGTTCACATTGTCATCAAGACCATG
>JBBRXW010000081.1:0-8243 GCA_038238295.1 Flavobacteriales bacterium
CTGCGTTCGGTTGATTAACAAAATCTGGAAGTTTCATTTTTTCAATATCCGCTTTTAAAGCTTCTTTATCCGCTTGCATAGCTTTGATGTCTTCCAACCGAGCGAGGCTGTCTTCTCGTTTAGCCGATACATCTTCCTTATACGCTAATACATCTTCCTTACGTGCCGCTATGTCAGCCAATGCAGCTTTTTTATCCGCAACAGCCTCTTTTTTATTCAAAATGTTCTCAACCGTTTTCGAATGGGCGCAAGCAATCATTACAATCGCAATTACTAAAAGGCTTACTGATAAAAATGTTTTTTCAATACCGTTCAACGACTTGTTATCATTATAAATGATACGCTTGGCTCGGTTTAGTAAATGTTTTTTCGTACTGCCAAAACGTAAAGAAAGCTCCGAATTTTTTATATTGTATTCTTCAAAAGAAACTAGTGCGTGAACAAATCTGCCTTTGTTTTCAATGACGCTTATCGCCATATCGTCGCAACAATTTTCGCGTTCTTCTTTCAATAAGGAAGACAGCCATAACAACCCTGGATTGAAGAAGAAAATAGTTTCTGCCAAATGTTGCCCGAGATTTACAATATAATCTCTACGGCGAATATGGGCTAATTCGTGAAGCAATATGGCTTCCATTTGGTCGTGTGGTAAATTTGACAACAATCCAATTGGAATGAGAATAATAGGCTTGAAGAAACCGGTTACTGATGGTACTTTCACCAATGGTGATTCTAATAAAACTACTGTGATTTTAAGATAAAGCATTTCACATAATGTGGTTACTCTTGCTGTCCAATACTCCGATGGAGTTTGTGTTCTATAATTTCTAATACGATAAATGTGATTCAAATTATTGAAAATAGTAAAGCATTTAACGCTAAAAACAAGCAACCACAAAAACACAATGACATTTGCATTCGCATTCAAATAATTGATGATATAATCGGATAGCTGAGTAGATGTATTATACTGATTTTCAATATTTAAAAAAATATTTTGAAGTGGCAAATTGAATCTTGTCGTAACTTCTTGGTGACCATTTCCATATTCATAATTGAAAGTGATACCAACAACCACCAAAAAGCAAAAGAACAAACCTAAAAACAGATTATATCGCAACGCCGCAGTCGATTTTTTTGTCGAAACAATTACGATTCCAACGATCATGGCGAGTAAAAATCCTTGCCAAACGGAATGAACTAATGTCCATGAAATTGCCTTTACAAGAGTATCATTGACTACTATCATAGCTTATTTATTTTCGAGTTTGTCTAATAAATTGCGAATTTCTTCTATTTCTGCATGTGATGTTTTTTGATTTCCTAGCAACTGCATCATTAAGCTACTACTAGAGCCATTAAACATGGTGTCGACAAATTTTTCCAATAGGAACCCCTTAGTTTTTTTCTCTTCGATTGCTGGGCGATAAATGTGCTTCATACTCGACTTATCCGTCAATAACATTTCTTTCTCTGCCATAATTTGCATCAATTTTAAGGTAGAAGTATATTGTACTGCCCTTTTCTGTTCATTCAATTGATCGTTGACAAACCGCACCGTCGATGGACCAAATTGCCAAAGCACTTGTAAGATTTCCAATTCTGATTTTGTAGGTTCCGTTTGCATGCTCTTTTTCATGAGGTTTTATATTTGAATACATCAAAGGTAGGAAAAATTTCGTACGAATAAATTATTAAGTGTTAAATTTTAATTAAAAATAAAAAAACCGCAGGATTGCTGCGGGTTTCAAACTATTTATCATTATATTTTAAAAAACAAACATGGCGCGTTCGCCCATCATTTCATTGACTTCGTCCGCGACCTGTTCGATAACTTCTTCGCTGGTATGGTTCATTAATACCCGATCAATCATATCAACAATGGTTTCCATATCGCTTTCCACCAAACCTCTCGTGGTAATTGCGGGAGTACCGACACGGATTCCGGAAGTTACGAATGGCGATTTATCATCAAATGGCACCATATTCTTATTAACGGTGATTTCTGCCTTCACTAAAGCATTTTCTGCTTCTTTGCCAGTAATGCCTTTGTTTCTCAAATCGATTAGCATCATATGATTGTCGGTTCCGCCTGAAATCAAATCGTAGCCTCTTTTCATAAATGCTGCTGCCATAGCTTTGGCATTTTTTTGTACTTGCATGGAATAATGGAAAAACTCATCGGTCAGACATTCTCCAAAGGCCACTGCTTTCGCAGCAATGATGTGCATCAACGGACCACCTTGATTTCCTGGAAAAACCGCTAAATCTAATACTGAAGACATCATTCTGATTTCCCCTTTGGGAGTTGTTAATCCAAATGGGTTTTCAAAATCTTTACCCATCAATATCATTCCTCCTCTTGGTCCACGCAATGTTTTGTGTGTTGTCGTTGTAATAATATGGCAATGTGGAATCGGGTCATTCATCAATCCTTTCGCTATCAAACCAGCTGGATGCGAAATATCCGCTAACAACAAAGCGCCAACACTATCGGCAATCTGGCGGAACCGCGCAAAGTCCATATCGCGGCAATAGGCCGAAGCTCCCGCAATAATCATCTTTGGCATTTCGCGCGTAGCAATTTGTTGTATTTTATCGTAATTGAATTGTCCGGTTTCTTTCTCTACACCATAAAAAACAGGATTGTACAAACGTCCGGAAAAGTTTACCGGGGAACCGTGCGTTAAATGTCCACCATGTGATAAATCGAAACCTAAAATTTTATCTCCCGGTTTTAAGCAAGCGGCGTATACTGCGGTATTGGCTTGCGAACCCGAGTGTGGTTGTACGTTTGCGTATGCTGCTCCAAATAAAGCTTTCGCTCTGTCGATTGCAATTTGCTCTACAACATCTACCACTTCACAACCGCCGTAATACCGTTTGCCAGGATAGCCTTCTGCATATTTATTGGTAAGACAGGATCCAGCAGCTTCCATCACCTGGTCGCTGACAAAGTTCTCAGAAGCAATGAGTTCTATACCGTGAATTTGTCGGTCCTGTTCTTCAAGAATTAAATCAAAAATTTGTTCGTCGTGTTGCATTTTATCTTTTTTCGTTAAAAACTGTCCAAAATTACAAAAATGGTTTGTTAAATTGACATATAATGATATATTTGATAATTGAATTTTCAACAACAAACGAACACAACCCATGCCCATAACTGCCAACAATCCTACACGTAAATCATGGTTAGAGGTCCTGATAGACAGCGATTTCCCAATACAGAATATACCCTTTGGAGTTTTCATCACCAAAGACGATGTGATCACAATCGGCACTCGGATTGGCGACTATGCCATCGATTTAGGTGCTTTGCAGCAATTGAATTATTTCGAAGGCATCGACCTGACCGACGATATGTTTATGCAAGATACGCTCAACGATTTTATTTCCGACGGAAAAAAGACCTGGCGTCTTGTGCGCAACCGCATCGCCGATATTTTTGACAGCAGCAACCCACAATTACGGGACAATGCCGAGCACCGTACGGTTGTCGTGTGCAGCATTCACGATGTTGAAATGCAATTGCCGGTTCTCATCGGCGACTATACCGATTTTTATTCCAGTAAAGAACACGCAACCAATGTCGGAGCCATGTTCCGCGATCCTGCCAACGCACTGCTCCCAAACTGGTTACACATTCCGGTTGGTTATCACGGCAGAAGTTCTACGATAGTGCCTTCCGGAATTCCGGTGCACCGCCCCATGGGACAAACCTTGCCAAATGGAGAAAGTACTCCGGTCTTTGGAGCATCGCGTTCGATTGATTTTGAATTGGAGATGGGCTTCATCACGACCGACGCTAACATCATGGGCGAAAACATTCCGATACATGAATCTGAGGATTATATCTTTGGAATGGTCATGCTCAATGACTGGAGTGCGCGCGATATTCAGAAGTGGGAATATGTTCCGTTGGGACCGTTTTTGGCTAAGAACTTTGCAACCTCAATCTCACCATGGATTGTTACGATGGATGCTTTGGAACCTTTCCGTACGAAAGGCCCGAAACAAGATCCGAGTCCATTGCCGTATTTGCAGCAAAAAGGGAAGCACGCTTTCGATATTAATTTAGAAGTGGGCATTGCGCCGGAAAATGCCGAAGCGACCATTGTTTCGAATTCGAATTTCAAATATATGTATTGGTCGATGGGACAACAATTGACACACCATACTTCGAACGGCTGCCGAGTTAATTCTGGCGATATGATGGGATCGGGAACGATATCAGGGCCTACACCCAACAGCTTTGGATCGATGCTCGAACTAACTTGGAACGGAAAAAATCCAATCCAATTGAAAGACGGCACGGAACGAAAATTTATCAACGACAATGATACCGTGACTTTCAAAGGCTTTTGCAAGAATAATGAAGTCCGTATTGGTTTCGGTGAAGTAACGAGCAAATTGCTGCCTCCGTTTGTCAGAAAATAAATGTAATAAAATGCCCTAGCCCCGATTGGAAGCACGTATCCTCGCAGAGATACTGCGGAAAGCGGGATGAGCTCCTCCTCTTGATAGCGCTGGGATTGTCAATTGATAAAGTTTTAATACCATCATGCATGAGAAAAATTATCTTCCTATTTACAACTTCTTTATTGTTAGCCGCCTGTGGGGTTAAAAACACCCGTAACATGGTTACTTCCGGTGATTACGATGGTGCTGTAGACCGAGCAGTCGCTGGTTTGCAAGGCAATAAAAATGCTAAGGGAAAGCAGGAATATGTGTATCTTTTGGAGGAGGCATTTGCCAAAGCCAAGCAACGCGATACGCAGAATATTGGGGCTTGGTTTAAGGAAGGCAAAGCCAGTGACTTGGAACGAATTTACAACACGTACCAGCAATTGAATGTGCGTCAGGAAAAAATCCGACCATTATTACCGTTAACACTACTGAAAGAAAATCGGACTGCTTCCTTTGCTTTCGAAGATTATTCCGATCAGATTATCAGCAGCAAGAATGCCTTGTCGAAACATTTGTATCTCAATTCAGTTGCAATTTTGATGTCGACATCAACAGATAAATTAGGCTACCGCCGGGTGTATGACGATTTGGTGTATTTGAACCAGATCAATCCGAATTATAAAGACGTTCCAAAGCTGATTAGCGACGCGCAATTCCGGGGCACCGATTTCGTCGATGTATATGCGAAGAACGAGACGAGTATTTTAATTCCATACCGCTTACAAGATGAATTACTGGACTTTAACGCTTACGGCTTAAATGATAAGTGGACAGTCTATCACAGCAGCAGACAAAAAGGAATTGACTACAATTATAGCATCATTATCAATTTCCGTGACATCCAAATTTCGCCGGAACAAATCAAGGAAAAGGAATTCATTAACGAAAAACAGATCAAAGACGGCGTTAAAAAACTGCTCGATAACCGCGGTCGCGAGGTAAAAGACAGTTTGGGTCACGTAATTTATGTTGATAATTTTAAAACCATCCGGATTGCCATACATGAATTCGCGCAGCAAAAAGCGGCGAAAGTGACTGCGAAAATAGACTACGTTGATTTAAAAACGAACCAGCTGATGGAAACTTTTCCCATCAGCAGTGAATTCGTATTCCAGAATACCTACGCCAAATATAAAGGCGACCGACGGGCTTGTGATGAGAATTACTGGGCGAATTTCGATCGCCGCCCGGTGCCATTTCCGAGCAACGAGCAGATGGTCTTCGATTGCGGCGAGGATCTGAAGGCGAAGTTGAAGGATGTTATTAGTCGAAACAGTATACGGAAACCATAAAAAAATCCCCAATCAAGGGGATTTTGTATTTTAGAGTACCACTTTTTAATTGGTGGTAGTTTCCACTTTAGTTTCCACTACTGGAGTTGGAACAGTAAGTGTTCGTCTCACCACGCGACGACGACGCGGATGACGGTGTACCGCTCTCTTGGTTGTGACAACTGTTGTCGAATGCATTGGTCTTACCATCGGTTTTGGAACAGTAGTTTCAGTGGTCGTTGTGGTCGACTTGGTGACTTGTGCAGAAGCTACAGTCGAAAGACCGAAAGCAACTAATAAGGTAAAAAGGAACTTTTTCATAATGTTTGAATTGGTTATAGTTAAGTTGCACCATATGATGCCGATGTAAATTTACCTGACTTCTTTCGGGTTTGTTTTACAGAATTGTCAAAAAAGTTTATAGGATTAGCTGAGTGACCTAATCATGCTTTGGGCGTTCCCGCAAAAAAAGCGGTCGGGCTTTCCGCAGTGCGCGGCACTTTGCTGCAATCCCTAACGCAATAGCTGCAAAGACTTCCTGTCGATATCTATAGTTTCCTAACGATCTGCCATAGCTCAAAGATAACATTTTAGTGACGCAATAATTCTTATATTTGTGTAGAACCAATGCAACGTATCATGAAAAAGCACTTAGTACTACTTTCTTTTTTAATAACAATAACAGCTTCCTCTCAAAACTTTTGGACACAATACGCAACGTCGCAGCCTATAACATCCACTGGAATTCGAAGCATTTCGATAGTTAACGAAAATGTCACTTGGTTAAACATGAGTTGCGGAACCACTGGATGCAATCCAATCAGACGCTATGCAAAAACAAGTAACGGTGGAACGCAATGGACCACAGGCACTATAGATTTGGGCCCCGATTCTTCCAATCTTGAAATCTATAATATTCAAGGAATCTCCTCAACCGTTGCCTTCGCCTGTGTATCTCCTAAAACGTTTAATGTTTTCGGTGGCATATGGAAAACTATTGATGGCGGAACGACATGGGCAAGGCAAGACAGCGCTCTTTTTAATGAAACTGATTCTTTTTCTAATGAAGTATATTTTTGGAATGCCAACGAAGGAGTTGTGATAGGCGATCCTACTAATGGCTATTTTGAAATCTATACCACAACCAATGGCGGCGATACCTGGACACGAGTACCTGCATCACCAGCGTTAATCCCGATTGACCCTCAAGAATTTTGTGAGCCTAATGTTTTTACAGTAAACGGCAATACCATCTGGGCTTACACAAAGTTTGGAAGGCTCTTAAAATCAGCCGATAGAGGCATCAACTGGACTGTATCACAAACTCCGATTCCAGATTTTGGAGGTGGAATTAATGGCGTCCAACCGCCAGACTTGGCATTTTCCGATGAAAATAACGGATTGCTACAAAATAGTGATTACTCGTTATACAGCACTCAGGACGGAGGTGTAACATGGGCTACGATACCTTATTCAAGCGGTTTAAGAAATTTTGGTATTGCTGCTGTTCCGGGAATGCCCAATACCTATATTTCTCTAGGGGAAGATTTGCAAAATTTCGAAAGAGGTTCCTCTTTCTCTATCGATGGTGGCTTGAGTTGGGTTAACATTAATAACAACCCCGATACCGATTTTGTTCGTGGTGGTGAAATCGAAATGCTCAATGAAAATTATGGTTTTGCCAGCGATTTTAGCAATACGCCAACCGAAGGTGGAATTCATAGATGGGGTGGCGGACCATTATTACGTTTAGCGCATCTAGCTGTTACAACATTCTCAGGAGACAAATCGATTACTGTGGCACCCAATCCTACTTCGGGAAGTTTGAAGATTGTCGGAAAAAATATCAACCAAATTGTAGTGACAGATCTTTTAGGAAAACAAATGATAACAGCAGATTATAGCGCAGTAAATAATGCAACTCTCGACATGAATGCTTTACCCAATGGAATTTATTTGGTAAAGATTACTAATGAAATAGGCACTACTACAGCAAAAATAATAAAACAATAAATTTGGTTTAAAATATTTTTTGGGCGTTCCCGCAAAAAGGCGGTCGGGCTTTCGGCTGCACAAGGTGCTTGCCTCTATCCCTAACGCGGCAGTACGTAACGATGCAATTCTTCAGCGTTGATGTCGCTATGCGAAACCGTATACACGCACTTCCCTCCTACTATCAGCAACAACTGCGGAGATTGATGCAGAATTTCAAATCTTTGAGCAACTGCATTAGAAATATCCCGATGTTCCAGTAAATCAAGAAAATACGGAGTGACTTGCTCTTGCAAATCAAACTCCTTTTCAAATTGCTTCAATGCCATTTTACTGATTCCACAACGGCTGCTATGTTTAAAGATAAGTGCCGGTTGCGTTTCAGAAGTCGTAACAATTTCATTCAGTTGACCCAAATCGGCCAAAGGAATCCAACTCATTTTTGATACTGTCGGAGTCGATTTGTCGTGCGTTCCGAACAATGAAAATTTACCCATTTTGTCTAGTTTTAAG
>JBBRXW010000082.1:0-8048 GCA_038238295.1 Flavobacteriales bacterium
AAGAAAAACCAGGAAAATAAAATGAATAATATTTTAAATCAAATCGGTATCGAAAACTACATTTTCCTCTGCGTCATCTTATTTTCGATTGGCGTTTTCGGCGTGTTGTATAGAAGAAATGCCATTATCGTTTTTATGTCGATTGAAATCATGCTGAATGCCGTCAACTTACTATTCGTGGCATTCTCGACCTATCATCAGGATGCGCAGGGTCAAGTATTCGTGTTTTTCTCGATGGCGGTTGCCGCTGCGGAAGTGGCTGTTGGATTGGCGATTCTGGTTTCGATATTTAGAAATTTAGGTTCGATTGATATCGATAATTTAAAAAAATTAAAAGGATAATTGATGGATACTACTTTAGCTTTAGTCTTAGTTTTAGCGCCTTTTATAGGATTCCTGCTCAACGTTTTCTTCGGGAAAGCGATGGGAAAAACAGTATCCGGAACTATCGGAACGCTTTCAGTAGTGGTTTCTTTTGTAGCGACTTTGGTGTTCTTTATGCAAATCAATCAAACGAAACAACCGCTACAGATTGATTTATTCGATTGGATTCAGATCAGCAATTTCAAAATTAGTTTTGGATTTTTATTAGACCAATTATCCCTGTTGTGGCTTATGTTCGTGACCGGAATCGGGTCATTGATTCATCTTTATTCGATCAGTTACATGCATGATGATGAAAAAATGCACACCTTTTTCGCATACCTGAACCTGTTTATTTTCTTCATGATTACGCTGGTGGTCGGAAGCAATTTACTAGTGATGTTTATCGGCTGGGAAGGCGTTGGATTGTGTTCCTACCTACTCATCGGATTTTGGTACAAAAACCAAGAATATAACGATGCGGCGAAGAAAGCATTTATTATGAATAGAATTGGAGATTTAGGCTTGTTAATTGGGATTTTCATTCTCGGTGCTGCCTTTTCTACGTTAGATTTCGCAACATTGAAAACCGCTTTAACAAACCCACACGCTGTCAATCAAGGTTGGATACTTATTGCCGCTTTGGCATTATTTATCGGCGCCTGCGGAAAGTCGGCGCAGATTCCGTTGTATACTTGGCTGCCAGATGCAATGGCCGGTCCAACGCCAGTTTCGGCATTGATTCACGCGGCAACAATGGTAACGGCAGGAATATTTATGATCACACGATTGAATTACTTATTCGATTTAGCGCCACAAGTGCAAAACATCATCGCCATTATTGGTGGTGCTACCGCTTTAGTTGCTGCAACCATCGGATTAGTACAAAACGACATCAAAAAAGTATTGGCATATTCTACGGTTTCTCAATTGGGACTGATGTTTTTGGCTTTGGGATGTGGTGCTTATCAAGTGGCGGTGTTCCATGTAATTACGCACGCATTCTTCAAGGCTTGTCTGTTCCTGGGTTCCGGCTCTGTCATCCACGCGTTGCACGGCGAACAGGATATGCGCAGAATGGGCGGATTGAAAAAAATTATGCCGGTGACTTTCATCACCATGTTGATTTCTAGTTTGGCGATTTCTGGAATCTTTCCATTGGCGGGATTTTGGTCGAAAGACGAAATACTACTGGTGGCTTTCGAGCACAACAAAATGCTTTGGATTGTCGGCTCGATTGCATCCATCATGACCGCATTTTATATGTTCCGTTTGATGTATCTGACGTTCTTTAAAGAGTTCAGAGGAACAGAAGAACAAAGACACCATTTGCATGAAAGCCCAAAATTGATCACGATTCCATTGATAATCCTAGCGGTTTTAGCATTCGGAGGTGGAGCAATTAATCTGCCCGGAACAACATGGCTGAATCATTATTTAGCACCGCTTTTTTCAGTTGCATACGAAGAACATCCTCTGGGAAGCACCGAATATATACTGATGGGAATTGCGTTGGTCGGTGCCATTATCGGGATCGGAATGGCTTATATGAAATACATCAAACAAAATACATTGCCCGAAGAAGACGAGCAAATTACTGGGTTTTCGAAAGTACTGTACCACAAATATTATGTCGATGAAATCTATGAATTCCTATTCGTAAAACCAATCAACGCCTTGTCACGTTTCTTCAGGGATTATATCGAAACGGCAGTATCCGGATTTGTTTTTGGACTAGGAAAAGCAACGATGGTGATGGGTTCGGCAGGAAGAAAGTTGCAAAGCGGAAATGTCGGATTCTATCTTTTCGTTTTCGTTTTCGGAATTTGTGCGATTATTTCATATTTATTTTTAGCTCAATAATTTTTATATAATGGAGGTAACTTATTTATTACTACTACTTTTAATCGGTGCATTGGTCACCTATCTTTCCGGAGACAAATTAGCTTCTAAAGTGGCTTTGCTATTCGGATTGGGTGGCTTTGGATATTCGATTTATTTATTGAATCTGTTCCATGCCGGTCTCTCTCTTGATTACATCTCACCATGGATTACCAAACCGAATATCTCTTTTGCATTAAAGGCAGACGGATTGGCCATCGCAATGGTTTTACTGACGACCGCCTTAACACCAATCATTATATTCTCGAGCTTTGGAAACGAATTCAGAAATGCCAAAGCAATGTATGCCTTAATCTTATTCATGTCCTTCGCG
Organism: Flavobacteriales bacterium; assembly: GCA_038238295.1. Classification (GTDB taxonomy): domain Bacteria; phylum Bacteroidota; class Bacteroidia; order Flavobacteriales; family Flavobacteriaceae; genus Flavobacterium. Next base: position 2,579 of record JBBRXW010000082.1, read on the forward strand.
ATGGTCGGGACTTTCCTTGCCGCTGACGGTTTGTTGTACTATATCTTCTGGGAATTATCGTTAATCCCAATCTACTTTATCGCATTGCTTTGGGGTAATGGCGATGCCGAAGATCGCAAAAAAGCGGTCGTAAAATTCTTCATATATACGTTGGCAGGTTCGCTATTCATGCTAACTGGCTTTGTGTATTTGTATTTACAGGCCGGAAGTTTTCTGCTGGAAGATTTATACCAACTGCGCCTATCTTGTGGACAACAATTCTGGATTTTCATGGCATTCTTTTTAGCATATGCGATTAAAATTCCAATAATACCTTTCCATACCTGGCAGGCGAAAGTTTATCAAAAAGCGCCTACAGTGGGAACAATGCTGCTTTCCGGAATCATGCTGAAAATGGGATTGTATAGTATTATCCGTTGGCAATTACCGATTGCACCATTGGCTGCGAAACAGCACCAGATGGTGTTCATCGGGTTGAGTGTTGCCGGTGTAATTTATGGTTCTATCGTTGCTTTGCGTCAGAAAGATTTAAAAAAATTATTGGCCTATTCTTCGTTAGCACACGTCGGATTGATTGCCGCCGGAGCCTACACTTTAACTATGGATGGTTTGCGCGGTGCCGTTTTGCAAATGATTGCTCACGGTTTTGTAGTAATCGGATTATTCTTCGTCGCTGAAATCATTTTCAGGAGATACGAAACCCGTCTCATCACTGATATGGGTGGTATTCGTTCGCAAACGCCGAAATTCACCTCGATGTTCTTATTGCTTGTTTTGGCTTCGGTAGCGTTGCCATCGACATTTAATTTTGTTGGGGAATTTACCGTGTTGTTCAGTTTGTTTCAAGTGAATTTATTTTTCGCTATTTTGGGCGGAACAACTATCATTTTAGGGGCGTATTATATGTTGAAGATGTTTCAGCATACGATGTTGGGCGACACCAACGCGAAACCTTTTCAAGACGTAACTTTCAACGAAGGATTGACTTTAGTGCTGCTTATTGGTGTCTTATTTTTCTTCGGGTTCTTCTCGAAACCAATTACTGATTTGATTACGCCAAGTCTCGAAAATATACTAATTCACATCAACCGATAACCGTCAAATAAAAAAATGAATACATTAATAGCTATAATCGGATTAGGTATTTTATGCCTTTTATTTGAAATCCTTAACATACGGAAAGCGCTCGTTCCTATCACCATTATTGGTCTGATAGCGATACTTGGACTTACGGTAACCGAATTTCAGACACCGGGAAGTTACTACAACAATATGATTGTGGTCAATAAATTTTCGGCGGCTTTTTCCGGTTTGTTTATCGTACTGACTATTTTTCTAGTCGCCCTAAGTCACAATTTTTATGAAAACCATCAAAGCAAATTGTCCGATTTCATTGCCATAAAAGTGTTTCTGCTCTCTGGCGCAGTTGCCATGGTTTCTTTCGGTAATTTAGCCATGTTCTTTTTAGGGATTGAAGTCTTATCGATTTCGTTGTATATCTTGGCGGCAAGCAGTCGATTGAGTTTGAAAAGCAACGAAGCCGGAATGAAATATTTCCTGATGGGATCGTTTGCTTCGGGAATTATCCTGTTCGGAATTTGCATGATTTATGGTGCGATGGGTACCTTTGATGTCGCCGAAATCAGCGAATTATCCCGTTCCGCAGAGCTGCCGATCTGGTTTCCGATTGGAATTACTTTAGTGACTATTGGCATGTTCTTCAAAATTGCGGCGGTACCCTTTCATTTTTGGGCGCCGGATGTCTATGAAGGTTCGCCAGCTTTAACCACAGCTACGATGAGCACCTTGGCAAAAGTAGTAGCCATGGCGACATTATTCAAATTGCTAACCGCGATGAATGCAGAAATATCCTATCAATATCAAATTGTAGTGGTGGCCGTTTCGATGTTGTCGATGACTGTCGGGAATATCATGGCGCTGAAACAAGCCAACGTCAAACGTATGCTGGCATTCTCCGGAATCTCACACGCTGGATTTATGCTAATGACGTTGTTGAGTATCACTTCTTCCGCAAGCAGCTTGTTGTATTATGCTACGGCCTATTCTTTATCCGGAATTGCAGCGTTTAGCGTGATTTTATATGTATGTAAAAACCGTGATAACGAAGATATCGTCAATTTCCATGGATTGGGAAAAACGAATCCGTTGTTGGCAGCAATATTAACCGGATCGTTATTATCGATGGCTGGAATCCCGATTTTTGCCGGATTCTTTGCGAAGCTGACGTTGTTCGCCCAAACGATTCAAGCGGGGTATTTGGTATTGGTCATTGTGGCGGTAATCAATTCGATCATTAGTGTCGGGTACTATTTTAAATTGATTTTAGCAATGTATGCCAAGGAACCGAACGAAACCAGAAAAGGAACTCCGGTTTTAATTTATGGTGTTGCGGTGTTATCGATCCTGTTGAATCTGATTATAGGATTGTTCCCTTCCTTAGTATTGGATTTACTCGGGTAAGAAAAATAAAATGATATAGAAAAGCCATCGAAAATCTCGGTGGCTTTTTTTATAAAACCCCTTTTACTCGATTCCCGTAGATGCAAGTATGAAAAAACTCGCACGATTCACTCTGTTTTTAATTAGTTTCCCATGCTGTCTGATAGCGCAAAAAATAGACAACATGGCTTCATTTCGGGATCTCAAAACCGAACGTTATTTCCGTTTCAATTATGACAATGACTTTTTCGCATCGCGCGACCAGGACTACACGCAAGGCTACAATTTTGAATTGGTTTCGCCCGCAATGCGTCATAATCCCATCAACAAGTTATTGCTCAAAATAAAAAATAGTGAATCTCAATATGGCGTTTCTATCGAGCATATTGGTTTCACTCCTTTTACTATCGGAAGTCCTACAATTCAGTATGGCGATCGACCGTTTGCCGCAGCAATTATGCTTAAAAGTTTTGCCGTTGCAACAGATACCATACATAAATCCCGCTGGGTTTCATCACTTAATATTGGACTCATTGGCCCGGGTGCTTTTGGAAAAGAGATGCAAGTTGCGATTCACGAAGCCACCGGAAATACCATTCCACAGGGATGGCAAAACCAAATTCGTAACGACGTGGTCCTTAATTATGAAGTGAGTTATGAGAAACAGCTGCTGCGGTACACTAATTTATTTTCTTTGCAAACCAACACAACACTGAGGTTGGGAACTTTATTTACAAATGCAACGGTAGGATTAAACTCCACATTTGGACTCATCAATGCGCCATTTGTTTCGTTGAAAACCAAAAAGCGGTTTGCGCTTTATGGCTACGCGCAACCGATGGTCACTATCATCGGTTATGATGCCACATTGCAGGGCGGATTGTTCAATCGTTCGAGTCCGTATACGATTTCCGATAATCAAATCAAACGTTTAACAGGACAAGTCAATTATGGAATGGTGTTGCAGACCCGCACACTGTATCTAGAATATTCGCGGGTGCTGATTACCCGGGAATTTGAATCCGGTACCAGCAGCAAATGGGGTGGCATTAAAGTAGGATTCCGATTTTAACCGGACTGCCCTAGCCCCGATTGCAGCAAAGTGCCGCGCACTGCGGAAAGCGGGATAAGCTTCTAAAAACTTCGCTAACTCGAAAGCAGCAATTCGAAAATCCCTAAATTATTTTATCAACAACTCCTGAAATTAACTTTTGCAAATCGTAAATTTACGCGATGTATGCATTAGTCGATTGTAACAATTTTTATGCTTCTTGTGAGCGTCTTTTTCAACCACAATTGATGGGGAAACCGATCGCTGTGTTGTCGAATAATGACGGCTGCATCATTTCGAGAAGCGACGAGGCGAAGGTGTTGGGTGTTCCGATGGGCGCCCCGGAATTTAAAGTCCGCGACCTGCTTCACGAAAATAAAGTGCATGTCTTTTCTTCGAATTATGCGTTGTATGGCGATCTGAGCCAGCGCGTATTCGCCATCCTGCGGCAATTTTCACCAACTATTGAAGAGTATAGCATCGACGAGGCTTTTATGGATTTTGACGGCATGACAATTCCTGATTATCACGACTATGGATTGCAGATGAAAAACCGCATTCGCAAATGGCTGAGTATTCCGGTTTGTGTAGGGATTGCACCGACGAAAGCGCTATCGAAAGTGGCGAATAAAATTGCACGAAAATTTCCCGATCAGACGAAAGGCGTGTATGTCATTGATACCGATGAGAAACGTACTAAGGCACTGCAATGGACGAAGATTGAAGATGTTTGGGGCATCGGCCACCGCATGAAGAAAAAAATGGTGGCGCGCACTATCAAAACAGCTTATGATTTTACCAATCCGATGCATACTGCTTGGATTAAAAGCGAGATGGGCGTCGTAGGATTGCGGCTTAAGAAAGAACTCGAGGGCGAATCGGTGTTGGGATTGGAGGAAATCGCCAGCAAAAAAAGCATTGCGGTTACCCGGAGTTTTCCAAAAAAATTATCCGATTACGATGCGTTGCGCGAACGTGTGTCGACCTTTGCTTCGGTGTGTTCCGAGAAATTGCGGGCGCAGCATTCGTGTTGCCAGACGATTATTGTGATGCTGGGTACTATGGCGGTCAATTCGACATCACGGAAACAGTACAGTCATGCGGTGACGCTCCCGTTTTCGACCCATTCGACGTTGACCATTGTGAATACTGCCATTCAAATCCTTGAAAAATTATATGCAGAAAATGAAGGGTTGCTTTTTAAAAATGCCGGTGTGATTGTCACGCAATTGATTCCGGAAAATGAAAAGCAATTCAATATGTTTGCAGATGAAAATCCGAAGCACCTGAAACTGATGGAAGCGATGGATCACCTCAACAAAAAAATCGGAGAACGCAAAGTGAAACTTGGCACACAAGGCGGCAAAACCTGGAACATGAAACAGGAAAGACTGTCTGCAAAATACACGACACAATTTGACCAAATCCTGACGATACGATGCCAATAAACACCCGAGGCAAAGCCGATCTGAGCAAAGCTAAACTGACTTTTTTGAAACCCGATCTGGAAAGCGAGATTAAAATTCCGTATTTTGATCATGGTGTTTCGGCGGGGTTTCCTTCGCCTGCGTTGGATTTTATGGAAACGGCCATCGATCTCAATAAAGCGTTATCGGAAAATCCGCTCGCTACTTTTTATATTAGGGTGGAAGGCAATTCGATGATAAATGCCGGCATAAATGACAAAGACGTTTTGGTCGTTGATCGCAGTTTAGAACCGCAAAACAACAAAATTGCGATTTGCTTTATTGATGGTGCTTTTACCGTGAAAAGAATCAAACTAGAAAAAGAGGGGCTTTGGCTGATGCCAGAAAACGAAAACTATTCGCCGATTGAAGTGAAAGAGGACAATCAGTTGATTATTTGGGGCATTGTGACGTATGTAATTAAGGCGTTGTAAATAGAAAAATTTGAAGGATTTTTTAATTAGTGTCAGATCTCCTTTATTTAAAATAAAAA
>JBBRXW010000083.1:0-8046 GCA_038238295.1 Flavobacteriales bacterium
ACATCATTGGCTTTAGTAATAAATAAGCCGTGCAATAGTAAACCACAAATGAAAAGGGAAGAGCATAAATTTTTATAAGTTCTTTGAACAAAAATTTAAAAAACCAAAAGTCCCAGATTTAATAGGGAAAATGTTCCTCTCTTTTATCATCGAAAAAGATGGTTCACTGACAGACATCCAAACCATCAAAGATATCGGATTTGGTAGCGGCACTGAAGCCGAAAGGGTAATGCAGGAATCTCCCAAATGGCTGCCCGGAAAGAAAGACGGCAAAACCGTACGGGTCAATTATAAACTTCCGATAGGAATTCACACGGATTAAAACACGAAAATGAAATCACAGTTTCTTTTAGATCCCAATATTACGTTTCTCAATCACGGATCATTTGGCGCCTGCCCAAAACCAGTTTTCGAAAAATACCAATGCTATCAATTGGCACTAGAAAGAGAGCCCGTTCAATTCATATTGAAAAAAGCTCCCGAACTTTTAAGGCAATCCAAAGAAGTATTAGCCGATTTTATTGGTTGTAATGCAGAAGATTTTTTCTTTACCTCCAATCCAACTATCGCTGTCAACACCATCATGCGAAGTATCCAATTGCAACCGGGAGATGAAATCTTGACGACGAATCACGAATACGGCGCAATGGACAGAACCTGGAATTTCTATTGCGATAAAATTAGAGCCAAATACATCCGTCAAAATATTAGTTTGCCGATACAATCTAAAGAGCAAATTCTTGAAGAATTCTGGAAAGGCTACACTTCTAAAACAAAAATTATTTTCCTCAATCAGATTTCAAGCGCCACCGCATTGATTTTTCCGGTAAAAGAAATTTGCGAAAGAGCAAAATCTTTAGGTTTATTTACCATCATCGATGGGGCTCATGTTCCGGGTCACATCGATTTGAATATCACCGAACTCAATCCAGATTTTTATACCGGAACGCTGCACAAATGGATGCTGGCTCCGAAAGGTTGCTCCTTTCTCTACGTCAAAAAGGAGTTTCAAAAAACGATAGATCCTTTAGTGGTAAGCTGGGGGTATCAAAGCGAAACACCGAGCAAAAGCCAATTTTTAGACTATCACGAATATCAGGGTACGCGCGACATTTCGGCTTTTTTGACAGCTCCGGCTTGTATCGAATTTTTGAAAGAAAATAATTGGAACCAAAAAGCAGCAGAATCTAAAAAGTTGATTCTCGAAAATTATAAAAATTTTTGTAACTTGGTAGGGTCTTCGCCCATTTGCCCTGTTACTTCTGAGTTTTTGGGACAAATGTGCAGTATTCCAATTAAAACGAATAGTCCGATAGCACTCAAAGAGGTTTTATTTCACAAATTTAAAATTGAAATTCCGGTGATGAAAATTGATCATGGCACCTTTTTACGGATTTCATTAAACGGCTATAATGATAGCAATGATTTGCAGATTCTCAGAAATGCCATTATCGATATTAAAGCTACGACAGATTTGTTGGTATAAAAGATTAAATAATTTAAAACCAGCCAACTAAAATTATATTTAAAAAATGATATTTCAATATTTGTTTGTATTATTGCATCCTTAAAATGAATAAAAACTATGAAAAAATTCTTTACCCTACTGGTTATACTATCTTCTGTCGCCATGTTTTCTCAAAGAACCTGTGGAACAAATGATAAAGTGCAGGCTCTTAAAAATTCAATTCCTGGTTTTGCGGAACATCATGAGGAAGTAATGAACTTCGTTCGCAATCCTGAGAACTCCCAAACATTATTCAGAGGCATCAATGCACCAGCAACAGTAGTAACTATTCCGGTCGTATTCCACGTTTTATATAAAAATACTACCCAGAATATCAGCGACGCTCAAATTCAATCGGAGTTAGACGTACTTAATAAAGATTATCGAAAACTAAATACAGATTTCAGTACCGTTGTCCCAGCTGCTTTTCAAGGTGTGGCAGGAGATATGGAAATCGTTTTTTGTAAAGCGACTAGAACTCCCGCGGGCGCAGCGTCTACTGGGATTACAAGAAAATCAGTCCCGTCAAGTTTTGTTTTCGAAGACAACTATTATTTAGCAGCGGGCGAGCCAGCTTGGGATACTACAAAATACCTCAATATCTGGATTGGAAGATTTTCTGATAACACCCTTCTTGGATTTGCTTACCCGCCTTCTGTTGCCGGACAAAACTTTGATGGGTTGTGCATCGGCGACCAATATTTCGGGACTGTTGGAACAGCGGCTTCAACACCAGGGTATAACAAAGGAAGAACAGCAACGCACGAAATCGGACACTATTTCGGATTGGCCCATATGTGGGGAGATAGTAATAGTGCCACTGTTTGTGGTAGTGCTATCAATAACGATGGTGCAGCCGATACCCCGGCAACCAGTGATGCCTATTATGGCTGCCCGACTTTCCCAGACAATACTTATACGTGCACCACTACTGCAAAAGGCGCCATGTTTATGAATTATATGGATTATGTAGACGATGCTTGTATGGCGCTTTTTACCAACGGTCAAAAGACCATTATGCAGAATACATTGGCCGGACCACGTTTGAGCCTGTTGTCTTCTAACGGCTGTGCTTCATTAGGATTGAATCAAGTAGAATCTATCAAAGCGATTGCAATCTACCCCAATCCGGTTTCTAAATATTTTATGATTACGTCACCTCAGGTGGCTATCGATGAAGTGGAAATCTACAATACCTCAGGTCAATTGGTGAAAACACAAGGTTTGTCTCAAACCAATAACGTCATCAATATTGAAGAATTCGCTGCAGGAACGTACTATTTGAGAATTTACAACCAAGGACAATTCTTAAAATCAGATAAAGTGATTAAGAAGTAAACGATACAATATGCTATTAAAAATCCCGAAAACTACCGTTTTAGGGATTTTTTTATTTTCCACCATTCGCTAACAAATCGTTCATACAATTAGTATCGAGTTGCGGAACATTCCCCGAAAGCATCATTTGCATCACGTTGTTATTTTCTGTTTTCCAATACATTAGACAATCAGAATTATTACAGTGTTTTTTATGGGCAGTATCTTCATGTGGAGTCTGCATATGCGATCCTAAATTGACCAATCCCAATAAATGCCCCATTTCGTGAAGAAGAACCGTCGTTTCAAGATCAATACGGTTAGGTTCCGTAATCTGGTCGCTCAGGGTTTGAATCGAATTTTCATATACCACGCAAGAAGTATTGCGATAGGCTGATCCTAAAATAAACCCAGTAGCGGTGTCTGCCGAATCCTGCCCATCTACAAATAAAAAATATAGCGCCAATGTTGAGGGCGAATTGTATAACGTCCTATTCGCAGTTTCAATTTGTACAATCTCATTAATATCATAGGGGCTTTTTCCGGGACTCGCAATTTCAGTTTCAATGATGGAAATTCCGTTAGGTTTATTCAGATGATTCAACAAAAATTGCTTCAGATTCAAAATCGTTTGTGCATTTGGACGAAGATTGTGTACATAAAAGATCTCTATAGCCAACGCACTATGATGCGAATCCGATAATAAATCATTGGCACTTGCTCCAGTGTTTTTCAAATTTGGCGCCCGATTGCTGCCGTTTTCAACATCTGAAGAACCATCATTGGTAGAACAACCCCAAAGGACCAATAATAAATACAGCGAAAATAGTTTGATAACTTTCATAACTTTTCTTTTACTAATTAAACGTAGAAAAATCCGTTTTGGTTTCAGAATAGTGCTATTTCCAACTTTCTTTTTTCTTCAATTCCGTAATGTGTGCCAAATGATGATCCCCATGCCAGGCATACAAGCCTATGATTTCCTTCAGTTGGAATTCTTTTCCGTGCTCGGGATGAACAAATGATTTTTCTAACTCTTCTGAAGACAGGTCTTTCATTATATACGCCAGTCGATAATGCAACCCTTCGAGCAACGATAGCGTCGGCTGAATTGGCATCGTTTTGTTATCGAACAACTCCGACCAGCGATCTTCATAATAGAATTTTATTGTCGGTTTTTCTTCGGTTAATGTCCATTTGAGACGAATCAGGCAATTCATATGACTGTCCGCACAATGATGGATAACTTGCCGAATAGTCCAACCGCCGTGGCGATATGGAGTTTCGAGTTGCGCTTCGGTCAAATGTGCCACTTCTTTCGAAAGTCGTTGCGGAAAGGAAGCGATTGCTTCTATTTTTTTCGAAAGGAATTCCGGCGTATAGTGTTGTGGTGCCTCGAACGTTCCGATTGGATAGCGTAATTGTTCTAATTCGATATTTTCCATTGTGTGAAGTTTTTAAATAAATAGTCTTGCCAGATAATCAAAATGTTCGCCTTCTAAAATCAATTCGCAGTGCAATCCGTTCGCTGTCGCGGCTTCCAGCAATCTGTTGAAATCAATATACATCCAATCAAAAGCAGCCTCTTTTTCCCCTTTGTATTCGATGTTGAAAACCACTTCCCCGTAGTAGGCATGATTCGAAGGAATCCATTTGCCACCATCCTCGTCTTCATCAAACATATAAATGATATCTGAACTATCGAGCAGAATTTGCCCGTTGTCATTCAAAAGCGATTTTAATTTTGAAAGAAAGGAAGACAAGTTTTTCAATCGCCCGCACATACCGGCACCATTCATCAGTAATAAAATGGTATCGAATTTTTCGTTCTCCAAAGTCATGATGTTTTGGACAGTTGCTTTTTGAATGCCGCGAAGTTTGCAGGCTGCTATCGCATTTTCAGAGATGTCAATCGCGGTCACGTCCAGTTTTTGTTCATTTTGCAAATACAAACTGTGGCTTCCGGCACCGCAACCTACATCAAGAACTTTTCCTTTCGAAAGCTGCAGTGCTTTTTGTTCGATTGTAGGCATTTCCTCGAAGGCACGGAACAAATAAGCGACACTCATTTCATCGGCTTCCGAAATGGAGGTTTCCGTAATCAGATCTTCAGGAGCATTGTTGGTTTGGTAATCGAGTATCGCTTTTCCGAAAAGGTCTTTCATTTTATAGAGCGGTGTAAAAAGGTTTATCTTTGCAGCAATTATTTTGCATTATGAGTTTGAAACCTGCATTGAACGAAATTCAAAAGTTAGCCAAAGATAAGCATATCGAAAATAAAAAGTATTTCGATAAGCTAAAAAAGAAAGCACCAAAAAATCTCGATTATGTCATGGTCGAATTGCATCAAGCCGAATTCAAACGCACCGATTGCTTGAATTGTGCTAATTGCTGTAAAACGACCGGACCGCTTTTTACGTTGGCAGATATCGAAAGGATTTCCAAACATCTACGGCTCAAGCCACAACAATTCATCGAAAAATATTTACGCATTGATGACGACCAAGATTATGTTCTGCAAAGTGTTCCGTGTACATTTTTGGATGGAGATAATTACTGCATGATCTACGATGTACGCCCGAAAGCATGCCGGGAATTTCCGCACACCGACCGAAAAAAATTCCAGCAGATTTCCGATTTGACATTAAACAATGTGGCGATTTGTCCGGCAGCTTTCAATATTGTGGAAGAAATGAAGAAACGGCTGCCGTTGTAATTAATTCATGCTTGTGACTGTCAGATAACTGTCCGGATAAATTAAATATTTTTGGCGCATTTCCTTAAACTTTTCAATGCCTGATTTCCAGGTAGCGCGTATTTCCTCTTCGCTCATCCCGCCTTCAATCTGCTGCTGCAGTTTTTTGGTACCGGCGAGTTTCGTGAAATAGGAGGTGAAAAATTTCGATGGATCTTCTGTTTCATGATACGCTTTGATCAACCATTTCAATTCAATCTTCTTTACTTTTGGATAGTGCGACAAATCCTCGCCACAACAAATCTTTCCGTTATACGGTGGATCTTTGGCACCTTCATTAGGCATAGGCGTAAAATTATAATGATTCAGTGTCAGATACGGCGAACCATATTGCTGAAACTGTTTATCCGTTCCCCTGCCGATACTGACATTCGTTCCTTCAAAGAAACACAGGCTGGCATAAAGATTAATCGATTGGTCGTTGGGTAAATTCGGAGAAGGTTTTACCGGCAAGCTGTACGGCATTTCTCGACGGTAATTTTCACAAGGAACAATTTTTACCTTGCATTGCAAACTGTCTTTCAGCCATTTCTCACCATTAATCATCAAGGCATATTCGCCAATGGTCATGCCGTGCAATACTGGAATCGGATGCATGCCTACAAAACTAGTGTAGTCTTTTTCAAGAATCGGTCCGTCGATCACGTTGCCGTTTGGGTTCGGGCGGTCGAGGATAATCAAATCAACATGGTTTTCCGCACAGGCTTCCATTACATAATGCAGCGAGGAGATGTAAGTATAGAAACGGGCGCCAACATCCTGCAAATCAAAAAGCAACACGTCGATTCCCTGCAATTGTTCAGCGCTAGGCTTTTTATTATTGCCATACAATGAAATGATTGGTAGTCCGGTTGTAGCGTCTTTTCCATCGATAATCAATTCACCGGCATCCGCAGTGCCACGGAAACCATGTTCGGGAGCGTAAATTTTGACGAGATCGATTTTGGTTTTCTGTACAATATAATCAACGACGTGCATCGTGGTAGTTTTCACGGTCTGCTGTTGCGAGTGATTGACCGTATCTTTAATCAAAACCGACGTATCATACGTAATAAGGCCAGTCTGGTTGGTTAGGATACCGACTTTTTTATTTTTTAGCAGGTCGAAATAACTCGACATATTATCGGCGCCGGTCATAAACTTCGTCGATTTGATCTTACTCTTCACCATCGCCTGTGCCGGAACGGAATAGTTAACGGGCTTCACTGTTTTACAGGAAACCAGTACAATCGAAAATAATAAAAGTAAAGCAGGGCGTTTTTTAAAAGTGCAAATCATAAATGAAAATAATTAAATGTCCCAAATTCCCTTTAATCGTTCGAAAGCTGTATTTTTGAACACCAATTCACAGCAAAACGAAATTGAATCTAGAATATTTTATAGCCAAAAGACTCATTACGGCTAAAGGGCGTAAAAGTAGTATTTCTGCACCAATTATAAAAATTGCGATTGCCGCGATTGCAATCGGGATGATTATGATGATTGTTTCGGTCGCCACAGGAATTGGTCTACAGCAAAAGATTCGGCAAAAAGTGTCCGCTTTCAATGGGCATATCATCATTTCCAATTACGACGATAATCAGTCGCAAGTAAGTGTGACACCGATTTCTACGCATCAGGATTTTTATCCGAAATTCAATTCTGTCGAAGGCATCAGCCACATTCAGGCAGTAGCCACCAAAGCGGGAATCATACGGACCGCCTCGGCTTTCGAAGGGATAATCTATAAAGGTGTGGGCAATGATTACCAATGGAGTAACATCCGAGAGTATATCGTTTCCGGACGGCAGCCGAATGTAACCCATCAATTAAACAATGAAGTTCTAATTTCCAGGTTTTTGGCGAACCGGCTCAATCTCAAACTCGGCGATACGTTCAATACCTTCTTTATGAAGGAAGACAACAACCAATTGCCGAACCTGCGGGTTTTCAAAATTGTCGGGATTTACGACTCCGGTTTTCAGGAATTCGATGCCGCTTATATTATTGGAGACATTCGCCACCTGCAGCGCATCAATCATTGGCAGCCAGATGAAGTAGGCGCCTTCGAAGTCTTTGTTGATGACTTTAGCAACATCAAATTCAAAGGCGAAGAAGTCTACCAGCAAACAGGCTCTACACTCGATACCCAAACCATTGTCGAAAAATATGGCTACATCTTCGATTGGCTGCAGTTGTTCGATTTCAATATTATTGTCATTCTTGTCGTGATGATCGCCGTCGCTACAATCAATATGGTCGTCGCTTTGTTGGTGCTGATTCTCGAACGCACGCAAATGATTGGCATTCTCAAAGCATTAGGTGCCGGCAATTGGAGCGTCCGCAAAGTATTTCTTTACAACGCATTTTACCTAATTTTGCGTGGATTATTTTGGGGCAATCTGATTGGAATTGGATTGGTCCTGATGCAGCAATATTTTGGAATCATTCAACTCAATCCCGAAAATTACTACGTCAACGAAGCACC
>JBBRXW010000084.1:0-7999 GCA_038238295.1 Flavobacteriales bacterium
GGATGTAATTTTCGCGAATATAGACCGTTATGTTCGGATTAATTTTAAAATAAGATGCGTCGGGAGCGTAGTGAAAATAGGAGCAATTAAACGCATAACGGGAATAATAAAAGCGACTGTCCCGATTAAATTGATTGATAACAAAAGACATATTTCCTTTTATCGATTTCGACTTAATCGAGTAAATCGGGTTGATGTCATAGGTAAACGGTTTGGTCAAAACGGTCTTGTTGTGGAAACGGAAACCGGGCGAAATTCCATCATAATAATTATACGTTACCGTCGGCACATACAGAATCTGATTGTAATACGGATCTTCGAGATCTTTCAAAAAGACAAACTTAAATGGGCGGTTATTGCCTAAAAAACCTTTGAGCGATTTCCAGTTATTGCGCAAGTTGTATTCCGGAACTTCATTTTTATAATTGATGACAATCTTATCGACATTCTGCCTTTCGATCGTGAATGTGCTGTCGCTGCGGACATTTTCAAACCATTTTTTGAAAACGATATTTTTATCCTTTATTCCGTAAACCGGCACGGGTACTGTTGTTCCAGTTTTATTTTTTAACGTAAAGGTAATGCTGTCTTTCGTCTTGGAAACGTTCCCGAATTTATAATCGATGATGTCGCGCGATTCGATGATGGTACCGAAAAACCAATCAATTTCTTTGGTGGAGTTCTTCTTCAGCAAGGCTTCAAAAGATTTTGCCTGCACCATCTGATTGGTATTGATAGCACAAAATTCGCGGATGGTTTTCTGAACAATACTGTCTCCCACGTAATTGTCGAGGTACTTCAAACTCAATCCGGCTCTATATTTCGAAGCGATTCTTTCATTAAAACGAATCAATGTTTCTTTCGAACTGCTCAACGGCTGATCGAGATTTTTCCGCGCCATCAACATATAATAATAACTGTACTGGTCGTTAAAATCGACGTTGATGATATTGAAGCTTTTCAATAATTTGAACTTCGCTAAACTGCCCATCATCTTAGCATCCGGATGGTATTCGTCGATATAGTTGATTAGCGTATACACTTGAATGCCATCATAAATCCAGTTGTCTTTCCGCGGATCGAGATGCAGCGTATTTTTTAAATAATTATTGACGTATGTTTTTAGAAATTTGATTTCAAATAAAAATTCATCCGAAAAAAAACTGATATACGACGGCAATTGGTTTAGTCCGTAAAATGGATTGCGTTCATAATCCGCCTGCGAAACGGTAATTTTAGGATACGGATAATCGCCTATTTTTTCGCTGACATAATCCACAATCCGGTCAATGACAATTGCTTTTTGAATATCATTTAGTTTACTGTCTTTCAGATTAGTAAGCACTTCTACCTTTTCATTTTTATAACTATAAAACTCCGACTTCGGTTCGAGGAACAACGTAAAATCTGTTCTGTTTTTCCCGCTTAAAATATAGCTTGTCGTTTCCGAATTTTTTACTTTCCCGGTTTCATTCAAATCCGAATTCAATTGGTAGCTGTTCGGTAGTGTCAGCTCCAAATTGAAGTCTGAAATGCCATTCGCAATATCATCAAGGTTCGCATTGCTGTTGCGGACAAAGTTATACTCTTCATAGCGCGCAGGTGTCAGAAACCAATTCCTGAGATTGAGCCTGCCCTTATCATCAAAGCCAAAACCGGTGAAGCGATCGTTAGGAACCTTGACCGTATAAGTCAGATGAAAAGTACGTTTCTCGTTCGGCATTATTTGAGGGACATCAATTTCAATCAGGTCGATATTGTTTTCCGGCCGGTTCCAAACTACAGCGACGTTATTGGCATCACTAATGGTAAGATTACTGGTATTGCCACGATCTTTTTCTTTCGCCAGATGAAAACTCCGCACAAACTCATCCGAAAAACGCTTCCCCAGCCACGAGTTTTTATCCGAATACGCATTGTTCCAGTCGTTGAGTACGAGTTTGCTAATCGTGTCGGAAGATTGGTTGAAAAAAGTCAGTTCTTGAACAACATTCAATGTGTTTTTCTTCGCGTCGAGTGTGACCGTCAGTTGCGTCGAATGCTGCGCATATTGCCGGCAGGAAGCCAGCAAAAGCAACATATAAAGAATCGATTTAGGGAATGATTTCAATTAGTATTTTTAAATTTAGGGACAATAGATAACGAAATCAAAAGCAGCAGCGTATTAAAAATTTGGACTCAAATCGAATTTTTTATAGAACTTATCTAGCGCTTCCAACACTTCGTCTTCCGTATCTACGATTTTAAACAGATCTAGGTCTTTTTCACTGACTGTTTTTTCGCGTTCGATTAAAACCGTTTTGATCCAGTCAATCAATCCACCCCAAAATTCAGTCCCCACTAATATAATCGGAAACTTCGCAATTTTCTTCGTCTGAATCAAGGTCAAGGCTTCAAACATTTCGTCCAAGGTCCCAAAACCGCCCGGCATCACGACAAATCCCTGCGAATATTTGACAAACATCACTTTGCGCACAAAGAAATAATCAAAATTCAAATTCTTATCTCGATCAATATACGGATTATAATGCTGCTCAAAAGGCAATTCGATATTCAACCCCACAGAAGCCCCACCACCGAAATGCGCCCCTTTATTACTTGCCTCCATAATTCCGGGACCGCCGCCTGTAATGACGCCATAACCGGCTTTACTGATTTTAAAGGCCACTTTTTCTGCCAGCAAATAAAACGGATCCTCGGGTTGCGTACGTGCCGATCCAAAAATCGAAACACAAGGTCCAATACGACCCATCGTTTCATAGCCATTGACAAACTCCGCCATGATTTTAAAAATCGCCCAACTGTCATTGGTGCGGATTTCATTCCACGTTTTCTGCTTTAATTTGTCCTGAATGACCTTGTCCTCATCATTATCAAAATCCTGTAGTCTCATATTTTTTTATTTTTAGGAGCTGATCCGGCTTTCGCCTTTATCTTGTGATTGCGAGCCTGCGCGGCAATCTCTCAATCACAAGGATACCGGCTCTATCCGGGCTAGGGCTCTTATTTCCAATCGAAAAGCGAGCGCTAAAATAACTCTTTTTTCAAAAATTCCGCCGTATAGCTTTTTTTATTTTTGATGATTTCCTCGGGCGTTCCTTGCGCGACAATCTTTCCGCCGCCTTTCCCACCTTCAGGGCCAATATCTATAATGTAATCCGCCAACTTAATCACGTCCATATTGTGCTCGATGATCAGGATCGTGTTGCCTTTATCTACTAACTTATTAATGACTTCCATCAGTACACGAATGTCTTCAAAATGCAATCCCGTTGTCGGCTCATCCAAAATATAGAACGTATTGCCGGTGTCTTTTTTCGACAGTTCCGTCGCCAGTTTAATACGCTGTGCTTCACCGCCGGAAAGCGTCGTGCTTTGTTGTCCCAAAGTAATATATCCTAAACCAACATCCTGAATCGTTTTCACTTTCCGGTAGATCTTCGGGATGTTTTCAAAGAACGGCACCGCTTCATCCACGGTCATGTTCAACACATCTGAAATCGATTTGCCTTTATAGCGGATTTCCAAAGTTTCGCGATTGAAACGCTTGCCCTGACAGGTTTCACATTCTACATACACATCGGGAAGGAAACTCATTTCGATTGTTCGCACACCTGAACCTTCACAAGTTTCGCAACGCCCGCCTTTGACATTAAAACTAAATCGCCCGGCTTTATAACCGCGAATCATGCTTTCGGAAGTCATCGTAAACAATGTTCGGATTTCGGAAAATACTTCGGTATAGGTCGCTGGATTGGAGCGTGGTGTGCGCCCAATTGGACTCTGATCGATATCAATGACTTTATCGATATGGTCTAAACCTTCGATTTTTTTATACGGTTTCGGTTTCTTGACCCCATTGAAATAATATTCATTCAAAATCGGATACAGCGTCTCATTAATCAATGTCGATTTACCGCTTCCCGATACTCCGGTGACACAAATCATTTTTCCCAAAGGCAATTCAATCGTGACATTCTTGAGATTGTTTCCGGTAGCTCCGGTCAGCTTTAAAAACTTGCCGTTGCCTTCGCGACGCTTCTTTGGAATTTCGATTTTTTTCTCGCCGTTCATATATTGCGCCGTCAGCGTATGATGTTTCAGCGTTTCTGCCGGTGTTCCGATACTGATGATTTCGCCGCCGTATTTTCCGGCACGCGGACCAATATCGATCACATAATCGGCACGTTCGATCATGTCTTTGTCATGCTCCACAACAATAACCGAATTGCCAATATCGCGCAATTGCTCCAGCGAACGAATCAATTTATCATTGTCGCGTTGATGCAGTCCAATACTCGGTTCATCCAAAATATATAAAACTCCAACGAGCTGCGAACCAATCTGTGTCGCCAATCGGATGCGCTGCGCTTCACCGCCGGAAAGCGATTTCGAACTGCGGTTAATTGATAAATAATCAAGACCAACATTAACCAAAAAATGCAATCGATCCCGGATTTCCTTGATCACTTCGGTCGCGATGAGTTTCTGTTTTTCGGTCAGTGATTTGTCGAGTATATCAAACCAATCTGTCAAATCGGAAATATCCATCGAAGACAAATCGTTGATATTCTTTTTATGCACCCTGAAGTAGAGCGCTTCTTTTTTGAGGCGGGAACCTTCGCAAACCGGGCACGTCACTTCGTCCATGAATTCTTTTGCCCAACGTTTGATACTTGTAGAGCCACTTTCCTCATGTTGCGTTTTGATGAAATGGGAAATCCCTTCAAATTCAATCTTATATTCTTTGGTGATGCCTAATGTTTTCGATTCTACAGAAAATTTTTCCTTGCCGCCGTGTAGGATCATTTCCATCGCTTCTTCGGAAATTTTTTCGATTGGGTCGGTCAATTTAAAATCGTATTTCTCGCCGATCAGTTCCAGTTGTTTGAATATCCACGTGCTTTTGTATTCGCCTAACGGAATAAATCCACCATTTTTTATCGACAGTTTCGGGTTTGGAATAATCTTCTTTAAGTTGATTTCATGTATGGTTCCCAAACCATTGCAGTGGTCGCACGCACCTTTTGGCGAGTTGAATGAAAACAAGTTTGGCTCCGGATTCTGGTACGAAATCCCGGTTGAGGGACACATTAAATTTCGGCTAAAAAAGCGGGTTTCCTGTGTATCTTGATCTAAAATCATTAGGATATTCTCCCCGTGATACATGGCGGTTTGTATGCTTTCACTCAATCGTTTTTCGTTTTCAGCAGTGGCTTCAACCAGCATTCTGTCGACGACAATTTCGATGTCATGTGTTTTGTAACGATCGAGTTTCATTCCAGGTGTAATGTCCTTAATGTCACCATTGATTCGGACTTTAAGAAATCCTTGTTTGGCAATCTGCTGGAACAATTCCCCGTAATGTCCTTTTCTAGCCCGGATCACCGGCGCCAATATGTTGATGCGTTTCCCAATGAAATTTTCGGTAATCAAATCTTTGATCTGGTCATCGGAATAGGAAACCATTTTCTCACCGGTGTTATAGCTATAGGCGTCGGCGGCACGGGCATATAACAATCGCAGGAAATCATATATTTCGGTTATCGTTCCTACTGTTGAACGTGGACTTTTACTCGTGGTTTTCTGCTCTATAGCGATAACTGGGGAAAGTCCATCGATCTTATCGACGTCCGGACGCTCTAGTCCACCAAGAAATTGCCGCGCGTACGCAGAGAACGTCTCGATGTAGCGGCGCTGCCCTTCGGCATAGATGGTATCGAATGCCAACGATGATTTTCCCGAGCCGGAAAGTCCGGTAATCACGACCAGCTTTTCTCTCGGAATAGAGATGTCGATATTTTTGAGATTATGGACGCGTGCGCCTAAAACTTCTATGGTATTTTCGGATTCTGACATAATTTTGGCGATTACTTCGTTACTCGCAATGTCGCGCAAAGGTACCATTTTCGATCGTTTTTTCAAGACAGCAATAGACAAGTTTTTTGTTAAAAAGCAGCTATTGGGTTTACGGCTGAACGTATAGCACAATAGTGAACAAGAATGCCCTAGCCCAGATGGCAGTGGCATCCTTTTGCGGAGTAGCACGGAGCAAAAGATAGAACGAACAGCTGGATAAAGCTCCTTAACTCTACTGCACTTTGCCTAGCCAATTAATCGATAGTCATTGATTTTAGCTT
Source organism: Flavobacteriales bacterium (assembly GCA_038238295.1). Lineage (GTDB taxonomy): Bacteria > Bacteroidota > Bacteroidia > Flavobacteriales > Flavobacteriaceae > Flavobacterium. The sequence goes on from JBBRXW010000084.1 coordinate 6,141, forward strand.
TTCTCTATACGCTTCGAGCGCACTGGCTTTTGAGATGAAGCCGAAGTATTTTCCATTCTTAAGTACTGGCAGATAATTGACTTTAGTTTTTTCGAATTTGTTCATCACCGTTTCCATATTATCATTTGGGTAAACCACATCGATAGGCGGCAACATGATTTCGCGCACTGGGGTATATTTTACTTTGAAGGCGCTGAAAATGATTTCACGGATGTCATTGAAATGGACGATTCCCAGTAGTTTTTTGTCCTTGTCGATCACCGCAAAAATGACCTGGTTGGAGTGCGAGATCAGGTCGACCAGTTTCTCGAGGTTTTCGTCCGGTGGAATCGTTAGGTAATCGGTCTGAATGATTTTTTCGGTTTCGAGTGTCGACAGAATATTGGTGTCTTTATTATTGGTAAATGCATGGCCTTTGCGCGCGAGATTTTTGACATCGATCGAATGCTTTTCGAAGCGTTTGGAAATCGCAAAGCTGATCGAAGAAACGATCATTAGCGGAATCATCAGGTCGTAGCCACCGGTGATTTCGGCAATCAAGAATATCGCAGTTAGCGGCGCATGGAACAAGCCGCTTAGGATTCCCGCCATTCCGACTAAAGTGAAATTGCTGACCGGTAAATGGGTGAGGCCGATGGTATTGAGCAGTTTTGAAAAGAAGAATCCAGCATAGGAACCGAGGAAAAGGGAAGGTGCGAAATTCCCGCCATTCCCACCGCATCCGAGTGTTATTCCGGTCGCAAAAACCTTGAGCATCATCGTTAGTCCAATAAAAGTGATCAGCACCCAGGTATTGTTTTGGAAATCTCCGAAAAGCGTATTCTCAAGCAATTGATTCGGATTTTCAGCCAATGTTTTGATGCTTTCATATCCTTCGCCAAAAAGTGTTGGAAATACAAAGATGATTCCCGCCAAGATGGTAGCGCCAAACAGTGCCTTTTTGTAGGGTTTGAAACGCAGTCGTGTAAAAAAATGTTCTACTCTTTGAAAATTTCTGGAGTAGTATACTGCAATGAACCCGGTGAATATTCCGAGCAGGATATAATAAGGAATGTTGTGATAATTGAAGGTTTGTTGCGCGTTGAAACTCAAAAGGATGTTTTCGTCTAATGCGATGGCGGAAACCAGCGCTCCGGTAGCGGCGGCTATCATGATAGGTGTGAAGGCGGAAATACTGACATCGACTAAAAGCACTTCGATAGCGAACAAAACGCCCGCAATTGGAGCATTGAAAGCGGCAGCGATTCCAGCGGCAACACCGCAGCCAATGAGTAAGGTTCTTTCTTTATACCCAAGCCGGTATTTCTGCGCGTAGTTCGAACCAAAAGCGGCGCCGGTAATTACAATAGGGCTTTCTAATCCGGCAGAACCACCAAGACCGACAGTTAACGAACTTGTGACTATCTGCGCGTACATCTGTTTGCGAGGAATGACACTTGCTTTTTTGGCTACGGCATAGAGGATTTGGGAAGTCCCTTTTTCAATCGTTCCGCCGAGAAGTTTTTTGACGACGAAAACAGTCAATAGGATTCCGATAATTGGCAAAAGGCTATTGATGAAACTCAATTTTAAGATACGATTGAAATCGGTTGCCACTAAAAAAACCCAGTGGGCGAAAGTCTTCAGAACAATTACTGCGACAGCTGAGGAAATTCCAACCAGTATGCTCGACAGGAAAATAAATTGCTTGTTGGTCAGTTTGGTCTGTGACCAGATAACGATGCTTTCGATTTTGCGAATGAGGTTCTTGAACATTTTTTTGAAGAAAGTGCTAATTTACTACTAAATTGATTTAGGGAAATATTTTTTAACGCTTCTTTTAAAATCCGACTGCTTTATCTTCTCCGCGTTTGTCGGCA
>JBBRXW010000085.1:0-7999 GCA_038238295.1 Flavobacteriales bacterium
CCTACATTGGGTTAGGATACCACCAGTGTATTGTTCCTGCGGCGATTCAGAGAAATGTCTTTGAAAATCCGGGTTGGTATACGGCATATACACCCTATCAGGCGGAAATTGCACAAGGAAGATTGGAAGCAATTTTGAATTTCCAGACAATGGTCATTGAACTGACCGGTATGGAAATCGCGAATGCTTCTCTTTTGGACGAAGCGACAGCTGCTGCTGAAGCAATGGCATTGTTGTTCGATGTGCGGTCGAGAGAGCAAAAGAAAAACGACATTAATAAATTCTTCGTTTCGGAGGAAATTTTACCACAAACGTTATCGGTGTTGCAAACCCGTTCGACTCCAATCGGGGTTGAATTGGTGATTGGCAACCACGAAACGTTTGATTTTTCATCGGATTTCTTTGGAGCGATGCTGCAGTATCCGGGTAAATATGGACAAGTGCATGATTATGCCGGGTTTATTACCAAAGCCAAATCGAATGAAATAAAAGTAGCCGTTGCTGCCGATATTTTGAGTTTAGTGCAATTGACATCACCCGGAGAAATGGGTGCTGATGTAGTAGTTGGAACCACACAGCGATTTGGAATTCCATTAGGATATGGTGGTCCACATGCGGCGTATTTTGCATCGAAAGACGAATACAAACGCAGCATGCCGGGAAGAATTATCGGTGTGACTGTTGACACCAACGGCAACCGCGCCTTGCGTATGGCTTTGCAAACGAGAGAGCAACATATTAAAAGAGATAAAGCAACTTCTAATATTTGTACCGCACAAGTTTTATTGTCCGTAATGGCTGGTATGTATGCGGTGTATCACGGTCCAAAAGGCCTGCAATATATCGCGAATAAAGTCCATACTTCAGCCGCGACCTTAGCCAATGCGTTAGAAAAACTAGGCTATTATCAAACCAACACGGCATATTTTGATACGATTGTAATTAAAGCGGATGCCTTAAAAGTGAAAGCGATTGCCGAAAAAAATGAAATCAATTTCTATTATATCGATAATGAAACGGTTTCGATCGCATTGAATGAAACGACGAGCATCGCGGATTTGAATAAAATTGTTGGCGTTTTTGCCGGTGCTAGTGGAAAGCAAGCACCGACTATTGAAAGTTTAATAGACGGAAATCAGTTCCCTTCGAATTTAAACAGAACTTCTACTTTTTTACAAGAAGATGTTTTTAATAAATACCACTCTGAATCAGCATTGATGCGTTATATCAAAATGTTGGAGCGCAAAGATTTGGCATTGAACCATTCGATGATTTCCTTGGGATCGTGTACAATGAAATTGAATGCTGCTTCTGAAATGTTGCCGTTGAGCAATCCGCAATGGAACAACATTCACCCATTCGCGCCACTCGATCAGGCGCAAGGCTATCAGGAAATGCTAAAAAAATTGGAGCAACAGTTGAACGTGATTACCGGTTTTGCCGGAACAACGTTACAACCGAATTCAGGTGCACAAGGTGAATATGCCGGTTTAATGGTCATTCGCGCGTACCATCAATCTCGTGGCGATCACCATAGAAACATTGCCTTGATTCCAGCTTCGGCACACGGAACCAATCCAGCTTCGGCGGCAATGGCAGGAATGCATGTCGTGGTGACCAAAACATTAGAAAACGGGAACATCGATGTGGATGATTTGCGTGAAAAAGCAATTCTGCACGCCGCCAATTTATCTTGTTTGATGGTGACCTATCCATCGACGCATGGTGTTTACGAAGCTTCAATTATTGAAGTGACGAAAATCATTCATGACAATGGAGGGCAAGTTTATATGGATGGCGCAAACATGAATGCCCAGGTGGGTTTGACAAATCCTGCCACGATTGGTGCTGATGTTTGCCATTTGAATTTACATAAAACCTTCGCTATTCCACATGGTGGCGGTGGACCTGGAGTTGGACCAATTTGTGTCGCTCCGCAATTGGTGCCTTTCTTACCATCGAATCCCGTGATTCCGACCGGCGGCGACAATGCAATTACCGCTATTTCTGCTGCTCCTTGGGGCTCGGCTTTGGTCTGTTTGATTTCGTATGGCTACATTTCGATGTTGGGCGCTGAAGGTGTTACCAATGCTACAAAGTTTGCCATTTTGAATGCGAACTATATCAAAGAAAGACTCAACGGTCATTTTGATACTTTATACACCGGAGAAATGGGTCGTGCGGCACATGAGATGATTTTGGAATGCCGTCCGTTTAAACAAAAAGGGATCGAAGTTACTGATATTGCCAAGCGTTTGATGGATTATGGTTTTCATGCGCCTACGGTATCTTTCCCGGTTGCCGGAACTTTGATGGTGGAACCAACTGAAAGTGAAAACCTCGAAGAATTGGATCGTTTTTGTGAGGCGATGATTTCGATCAGAAAAGAAATTGAAGCTGCAAATGCAGAAGAACCGAACAACGTTCTAAAAAATTCACCACATACTTTAGCCATGCTAACTGCTGAAACATGGAATTATCCGTATACCAGAGAACAAGCGGCTTTCCCATTGGATTATATCGCAGAGAATAAATTCTGGCCAAGTGTTCGTCGTGCTGATGACGCTTATGGTGATCGAAATTTAATTTGCAGTTGCGCTCCGATTGAAGCGTACATGGAAAAATAATTCATAATTCTAAAATCCCAAAATCTAATTATGAATTTTGGGATTTTTATTTTCATCCAATGAATGACATTCTAAATCAGGACGACTTATACGTATTAGTGGATGCATTCTATAAAAAGCTTTTAGCGGACGATAGGATCAATTATATTTTCACCGATATCATCAAAATAAAAATTGAAGAACATTTACCGATTCTCGTCACCTTTTGGTCGCAGGCAATTTTGGGAACGGGCGGTTACACCAAAAACCTTACGCAGATTCATTTGGATGTGAGCCGGAAAGAATATTTGTCGCCGGAATTGTTTCAAATTTGGTTGAATCATTTCAACACTACTGTTAATATCTATTTCGCAGGAACAAACGCAGAGAAAATAAAAACAAATGCCCTGAATATCGCTACTGTGCTGCAGATTAAAATTGCACAGGAAAAAAGCTAAAAAATACGACATCTATAATTATACGTATCTTTATTTGAACATTTCACAATTAATTTCAAAATGCTAATTATTTAATAACATTCAAATCTATTTATTAATAATTTCGTAATGAAAAACACCCCAAGATGAACATAAAAATTACAGGATCTGGAAGCTATATCCCGGAGATAAAAGTAAAAAATACGGATTTCGGTGAACATGTTTTTTTGAATGACGACGGAAGTCCATTTGCTTATTCCAATGATGTAGTCATCGAAAAATTTAAAGGGATTACGGGAATCGAAGAAAGACGTTACGCAGAGCGACATTTGGTTTCTTCTGATTTGGCTTTTTACGCTGCCCAAAAAGCGATTGCGAATGCTAACCTCGACCCGGAAACCCTTGACTATATTATTTTTGCCCATAATTTCGGTGATGTAAAAGCCGATGCTATACAATCAGACACCGTTCCGAGTTTGGCGACGCGCGTCAAGTTTAAATTGCAAATTAAAAACCCAAAGTGTGTTGCTTACGATGTGCTTTTTGGGTGCCCGGGCTGGATAGAAGGGGTTTTGCAGGCGAATGCGTTTATCAAATCTGGAATGGCAAAGCGATGTTTGGTAATAGGTGCCGAAACTTTATCGCGTGTGGTGGATGTTCATGACCGTGACAGTATGATTTATTCTGATGGGGCTGGCGCTTCAATTCTTGAAGCCTGTGATGACACAGCTGGTTTGTTAGCTTATGAAAGTGCAACTTTTGCATTTGAAGAAGCCAACTATTTATATTTCGGAAATTCTTTCAATCCCGAATTAGATCCCAACATACGATACATCAAAATGTATGGCCGAAAAATCTATGAATTCGCCCTCAGTCAAGTACCACGAGCGATGAAAGATTGTCTCGATAAAAGTGGGATTTCAATTGATGAAGTCAAGAAAATCCTCATCCATCAGGCTAATGAAAAAATGGATGAAGCGATTGTCAATCGATTCTATAAACTTTATGATCGCGAGATGCCTGCTGGTATTATGCCCATGAGCATTACTTTACTGGGAAACAGCAGTGTTGCTACCATTCCAACCCTTTATGATTTACTTATTTCTGGCAAGATTGAAAATCAAAAACTAGATAAAGGCGATGTCGTTATTTTTGCATCTGTTGGTGCCGGAATGAACGTTAATGCTTTTGTGTATCGTTGTTAATTTCCTTATTTTAAAACTTCCTTTTGTTGTTAAGCAAAATATTTTTTGTTTACATATTTTTGTAGGATTATTATGTTTATTTTTAAAAAAATAGAGCACTTAGTCGATTTTTTTTGTTTTTTATCGTTGATTTATGATACTATTGCATTGTTATTAAACAAACATAAAATTAAATTAATCGCTAAATCAAATTTATGAAAGTAATTTACACCTACGCCGCATTAGCTTTATGCACCCTTTCATTTGGTCAGCAACTTTTCATCGTTAATTCCGATAACAAATACGGTGTTGTCAATGAAAATGGAGTTGAAATTATACCTGCCAAATACACTACTATAGATGAATTCGATAAAATCCATCCAAGCTGGTCGAAAGTAGGCCTTGACAATCTTTACGGATTTGTAGACAAAACCGGTAAAATCATTGTCGAACCAAAATACCAGGAAATCAATAATTACAATACACTTAACGAAGGTTGGGCCTTGGTAAAAAAAGATGGCAAATACGGGTTTATAGATAATTCCGGGAAAGAAATCGTTCCTCCTGTTTATGACAAAGTCGGATCATTTGGCGAGTATGTTAAAGATTGGATGCTTGTTGAAGCGAATGGTTTGAAAGGTTTCGTTGATAAAGAAGGAAACCTTATTGTTCCGGTGAAATATGTTCAGATTGAAAAATTTGATAACGTAAGAAAAAATTGGTCCTTAGTAAAAGACAATAAAGATAAACTAGGATTCATCGATAAAACGGGGAAAGAAGTAATTCCAGTTGTGTATGACAATATCGAAGCATTCGTAAAAAAACAAACTGTAATTGCCAATGTAGATTAATTACATTTCAATTAAAACCTTAAAAGGGATTCTTAACCGGAATCCCTTTTTTATTTATTTATCTTTGCGTGACCGAACCAAACTAAAAGGCCATGTACGAGAACACCTACCCCAATAAGAGATTTAAACTTACCTTAGAATTCATCAAGAAACACCTTACCAAATCCGAAAGTATTTTAGATTTAGGAGTAGAAAATCCTTTTTCAAAAATTATGAAGCAAGAGGGATTTCTAGTAACCAATACCAACGGCGAGGACCTAGATGAAGACCAAAGTTCTATACAAAACACTACGGCAACTGTCGTTACTGCTTTCGAGATTTTTGAACATTTGTTGAATCCGTATAGCATTCTGAAGGAAATCAAAGCGGATAAATTATTCCTTTCGATTCCTATGCGGCTTTGGTTTTCGTCTGCCTATCGTAGCAAAACTGATATTTGGGACCGCCATTACCATGAATTTGAAGATTGGCAACTGGATTGGCTTTTAGAAAAGACGGGCTGGAAAATCGTCGACCGAAAGAAATGGACGAATCCCGTCAAAAAATGGGGCATCCGCCCATTGTTGAGAAGTTTTACAAAGCGATATTATATTGTATATGCAGAAAAATTAGATAATTGAATTGTAAGATTTTTATATTAAATTTTATAAATATTATGTATTTCATCGGAATTATTTGTTTTTAATCGGATTTATGCAGTACTATTGTCCTGTAATAATAAACCGAAAATTAACGAAATTCAAATCATTTATGAAAGCAATCTACTCTTATGCCGCCTTAGCACTTTGCACGGTATCTTTTGGTCAAAAACTATTTATTGTCAGCTCTGATGATAAATTTGGAGTCATCAACGAAAATGGCGTTGAAATTATCCCGGCGAAGTACAACTCCGTAGACGATTTCGACAAAGTGCACGCTAATTGGTCTAAAGTAGGCCTCAACAATTTGTATGGTTTTATCGATAAGAAAGGTAAAATCATCGTAGAGCCAAAATACGAAGTCATCAACAATTACAGCACCCTAAACGAAGGCTGGGCTTTGGTTCAAAAAGATGGGAAATACGGTTTTATTGATGCTTTAGGAAAAGAAATTGTTCCACCAATTTATGATAAAATTGGAGGTTTTGGGGAGTATGCCAAAGACTGGATGCTTGTTGAAGCAGATGGTTTAAAAGGTTTCTTAGACAAAGAAGGAAATATCATCGTTCCTGTAAAATATGTCGAAATTGAGAAATTTGACAAAGTCAGAAAAAACTGGGCTTTAGTGAAAGACCGTAAAGACAAACTTGGATTTATAGACAAAAGCGGTAAAGAAGCCATCCCTGTGGTTTACGATAATATCGAAGCTTTTGTAAAGAAAAAATCAACTGTCGCTGATTCGAACTAAAATAAACTACTACCTCAATATAAAAAAGGGATTTCTTAATTGAAATCCCTTTTTTAATGCGATAAATTTATAATTTTACCGCAGCAATAAAGTCGATATCACGGATGAATTATTACATCATTATTCCAGCTCACAACGAAGAACAGTTTATTGCGCTGACTTTACAATCGATCGAAGCACAGACCATCCTGCCAAAAAAAATTGTGGTCATCGATGATAATTCTACCGATACGACGGCTAATATTGTCGCTTCCTTTATCAAAAATAATCCAACACTTTCATTAATAAAAAATACTTCCGAAGCAATGCATCTCCCCGGAAGCAAAGTCATTCAGGCATTTCAGAGAGGATTGGATACGTTAGATCAGGATTATGATTTCCTTGTAAAACTGGATGCGGATTTAATCCTTCCCCACAATTATTTTGAAACCATTAGTAGTCATTTTGAAGCAGATAGTACTATTGGAATGGCCGGCGGATTTGCCTACATCGAGAAAAATGGCGACTGGATTTTAGAAAATCTTACCGATAAAGACCATATCCGTGGTGCCTTCAAAGCGTACCGGAAAAGATGTTTCCTGCAAATCGGCGGATTAAAACCAGCTATGGGTTGGGATACGGTTGATGAATTATTGGCGAAATTCTACGGTTGGAAAGTTATAACCGATTCTACTTTGAAAGTAAAACATCTCAAACCTACCGGCGCGAACTATAATCAATCGGCACATTTTAAACAAGGCGAAGCGTTTTATTCCTTAGGCTATGGATTGCTAATTACCGCAATTGCCTCAGCGAAACTCGCCTGGATGAAGAAAAAACCGCTGTTGTTTTTAGAGTATATGTCTGGCTTTTGGAAAGCCAAAACGGCAAAAAAAAACTTATTGGTTACCGCGGAGCAGGCGAAGTTCATTCGCAAATACCGCCTTCAAAAAATGAAAGAGAAGATACTATCGTAACAGACTGCTGCGTGAGGGATAGTAGCGGCATCCTTTTGAGACGGCTTTCGGCGCAAAAGATAGAGCGTATAGCCCGACCCTTGGGGCACGCCCATAGGAAATTTATGCTCATAAAAAAATTCTCCACTCATAACTCAAAACTCATAACTTCTCAGTAAATTAGCGCATATTTCAAAACCATGATGCTCGTTCGCTACTTATCGCAAATCGGAAAATACTTTTTGATGTGGAAAGAGATTTTCAACAAACCCACAAAATGGCCGGTAATGCGGAGCCTGATTTTTAAAGAAATCGACGATTTGATTATAGGTTCATTGGGGATTGTAGCCTTCATTTCTTTCTTTGTAGGTGGTGTTGTCGCGATTCAAACTGCGCTCAATCTGACCAACCCATTGATTCCAAAATACCTAATCGGTTTTGCGACCCGGCAGTCGGTAATTCTGGAGTTTGCCCCCACTTTTATTTCGATAATCATGGCGGGGAAAATGGGCTCTTTTATTACATCTAGTATAGGAACGATGCGGGTTACCGAACAAATAGATGCTTTGGAAGTAATGGGGGTCAACTCGTTGAATTACC
>JBBRXW010000086.1:0-7989 GCA_038238295.1 Flavobacteriales bacterium
CAGCAAAAAGCAAGTGCGTTCCAGAAATCGGTTATCGTAGCCAAATCGGCAGTATCAGGAAAACAAACTGAAGTGGCTGCCGCCAATATCAAACGGGCGCAGGCGATGTTAGATGCTGCAAAACTGAACTTGCAATATACTGTGGTGACCGCGTCTATTGACGGGCAGGTTTCTAAAATTGCTATTCAGCCCGGACAATTAGTGCAACCTGGACAATCCTTGTTTTATATCATCAATAATACGGAAGCTTGGGTGATTGCCAATTTCAAGGAAACGCAGCTCAACAAAATGATCATTGGGCAAAAGGTTACTATTAAAGCAGATGCGTATCCCGATACTGAATTTGAAGGAACGATTACTTCCTTTTCGCCAGCAACTGGAGCACGATTCTCGTTGTTGCCGCCGGATAATGCGACGGGAAATTTCGTCAAAACCATTCAGCGTTTGCCGGTGAAGATTAGTCTGGCCACGAGCAATGATGCGGAGAAAATCAAATTATTGCGTCCGGGAATGAATGTGGATGTTGACGTGCATTTGAAATAAACAGTATGCCCTAGCCCAGATAGCAGTGGTTATCCTTTTGTGGCGGGGTTCGCCGCAAAAGATAAGAACGGATAGCTGGAAACAGCTCCTTACGATTAAAACAATTCATAGAAATTAGCAACAGATGACAACAGTAGCCGGAGAAGACGATTTAGTAGAATACGGTTACCGACGGGCGATTATTACGATTACCGCGGTGATGTGTGCGTTGCTTGAAATTGTAGATACGACTATCGTCAACGTGGCATTGACGAATATGCGAGGAAGCCTTGGCGCGACTTTAACCGATGTGGCGTGGGTTATTACAGCCTATGCGATTGCCAATGTCATTGTGATTCCAATGACGAGCTGGTTGTCGCAGCAATTTGGGCGGCGGAATTACTTCGCAGTTTCGATTATTATTTTTACGGTAGCTTCATTTCTTTGCGGAAATGCGGATAATATTTGGGAACTCGTTGCTTTCCGTTTCATTCAGGGATTGGGTGGTGGCGCGTTGCTAGTGACGGCGCAGACGATAATTACGGAAAGTTATCCTGTGGCGAAACGTGGCATGGCGCAGGCAATTTATGGAATGGGCGTTATTGTCGGTCCAACTTTAGGGCCGCCATTAGGTGGTTATCTGGTCGATCATTTTTCATGGCCGTATATTTTTTATATCAATATTCCTTTAGGAATTGCCGCGACTTTCTTGACATTGACGTATGTTAGGAGTCCAAAATATGGCGAAAAACTCAAAGCGAACCAAGTCGATTGGTGGGGCATTGTTTTCCTCGCTTCTTTTATCGGATCGTTGCAATTTGTATTAGAACACGGGCAGCAAGACGATTGGTTTAACGACCCGACCATTACTGCTTTAAGTGTGGTAACCGTATTGGGTTTACTCGCTTTTATATGGCGTGAAATGACCTATAAGCATCCGATTGTAAACCTCAAAGTGCTCAAAGATGGGAATTTGCGTGTCGGTACGGTAATGTGTTTTATACTTGGATTTGGGTTGTATGGATCGACATTGGTGATTCCGATTTATACCCAGCAGATCTTAGGATGGAGCGCGACACAGGCTGGATTGTTGTTGATCCCGGGATCGATTACGACGGCGTTTATGATGCCGCTTGTTGGAAACTTAATACAGAAAGGAGTGCCGCAACCGTATCTTGTTGCCGTTGGTTTCTTTATCTTCTTTGGCTTTACCTTTTGGATGCACCATGTGATGACACCCGATACTGGAGTAGAGCACCTGTTTTGGCCGTTGATCTTGAGAGGAATTGGGCTTGGATTGCTTTTCGTTCCCATTACCACGATGGCACTATCGACATTAAAAGGGAAAAGCATTGGTGAAGGTGCGGCTTTTACCGGAATGATGCGTCAATTGGGTGGTTCGTTTGGGATCGCCATCATTACGACTTTTATAACCCGCCTGACACAAGAACATCGTGTTAATTTGGTGTCGCATCTCGATAGTTCGCGGCTTGAAGTACAACAAAGGGTTTCGCAGCTACAGCATTCATTTATCGGAAAAGGGTTTACTTCGGATCAGGCATTAAGCAAAGCGTATCAGGCGCTCGATTATTCGGTGATTAAGCAAAGTACGGTCTTATCGTATATGGATATTTTTTTGTATCTGGGGGTACTTTTCATTTGCTGTATTCCTGTAATTTTATTTGTTAAAAAAGGAAAATCTAAGATTGATCCCGCTGATGCTGGGCATTAAAAAGGCAGTCTAAAAGTTATTGTTTTTTTTTAACAATTCGTTTTTATTTTTAAAATATTTCCATACATTTGATTGAATATAAAATAGTTAAGCATTTTTAAACATTCAATATCATGGGCTTTTTTAGAAATAATACCAAGAGAATGGTTCAGGAATTTAAGAATAAAAGCGAATATTATTCTAATGATTTAAGCAAAGAAATCAAGGAATCTTTTGAAGACTTGAAATCGGAATTCGACGAACATCATGCTGTAATTCCAGAGTTTTTAGAATTTGCTTCTGAAATAAAAAGCAAACTCTCTGCCCTCGAAGCTAAAAAACTGGAAGATTTTTCGCACCATATCCGACGCATCAATCATTGTGCAAAAAACGGTGTGGAAGCTTTAAGGGAATTATCTCTCAACCAACGTAAACTAACAACAGAAACGCTTCGGCTTTACGAAGAATTCGAATAAAAAAAATCCTGTCAATTGACAGGATTTTTTTTTAAGCTCTTAATTTCGATTTTGTATTTTTTGGTATCCCGCCTTTATTCAGTAAGATTCCGGTCGATTTGAGTTGAACGAATGCTTTCGTCACATACAGATATCCTTTGTAATCATTGGTCGCGCCCCAGGAATTTTTGACTTTATAATATTCTTTTCCATTTTGGTCTTTCGCCAAACCAACGATTTGCATCGCATGGTCATCGGTAGTGGTTAGTGTGTACAACCCTTCGAGACGCAAATCTTCCGTGACTTCTTTTTCTTTGATAGGCCCGTCGAACATCGTTTTCTTTTGCTCCGGGGTGATGTTGTATATATCCGTGTCTGGAACTTCCGCCACACCATTTCTCCAGCTGAAATAAGGTTCAGAAACATCCGAAGACCAAGCTACCGTATAGCCTTTGTTTAAAGCGTTATCGATAATGTCTGTCAATTCTTTCATCGGAACATTATAGACCATGTCATAATTCCAGTTGTCCGGCACCGGCAACACCATTTTTCTGTAGTAGGGATTGTCTTTATAAGAAGAAAACTCTACATAATCGTCAGGATTGATTCCAACGACCTCTTTAGCAAATGTTTGTGGAGTATACATTTTCCCGGCATAGTTGAAAGTCTCCGGAAGTTTTCCTAGTTTGGAATCCATATAATTGTTGATATCGGTCACCCATGAAGCGCCTTTGGATGGATTTGGGTCTTTGATGTACTTGTCTAATATTTCTTTGAAATTTGCCTGAAACTCCTCCGACTTCACTTCGCCTTTACCGTAATCTTCAAGGGTATACGCTTGTTGTGGCATCGCGCCGTATTTAAGCAGCTTGTTCATTACGTCATGCGTTTCACCACCATCGCCCAATGCAACGCTCCCATTAAAAAGAATATAATTTCTGGCTTTCCCTAAATAAACATGGCGTGCAGAATAGATTTCCGCTAAATCAACCGGTGTTTTTCCGTTGTGGATCATTTCTGATTCCAAAAAGGAATTTCCGGAGTAACTCCAGCAAGTTCCCGCTGAACCTTGGCTTTTCACGGAAGTGTTCTCGACATTTACAACATCGGTGAATTGAAATTTTGAATTCAGTGATGCATTATTGATTACTTTTTTAATCAATTCGTCTTGGGCAAATACGCTCAGCGAACAAAACATTCCTAACAGAATAACATTCTTCTTAATCATAATTTTTAATTTTATCGACGTAAATTTAATAAAATACCCCAAACGAACGCGTTAATTAACAAAAAATTGCCGATTGCGTATTAGCGTGTAAAGACCAGTTTGTGCCCTTTAGACAATTCTTCATCAAAACGGTAGTTCTCATAATCGAATCCCTTCAAATCTTCGATAGTTTCTGCATTCGTATCGATGATGTAGCGAACCATCATGCCCCTCGCCTTTTTCGCGAAGAAACTGATCATCTTGAGTTTGCCGTCTTTGTAGTCTAAAAATTCAGGTGTTATGACCGGAACTTTCAATGCTTTAGTATCAATTGCAGAAAAATATTCGTTGCTTGCAAGGTTGACGAACAACTCTTTTCTTTTGAGTTCCTTATTCAATGCCGCGGTCAGCTTTTTTTTCCAATAGGCATACAAATTTTTATCTTCTCCAATCGGTAAATCGGTTCCCATTTCGAGACGGTACGGTTGGATTAAATCAAGCGGTTTTAGCAAGCCATATAAACCGGATACTATCCTGAGTTGGTCTTGCAACTGATCTAATTTTTCCGTTGGAATCGTATACGAATCCATGCCGATATACACATCCCCAGCAAAAGCATACAGCGCCGGGCGAGCATTTTCCGGTGTGAATGGTGTTTTCCATGCCTTGTTCCGCTGCCAGTTGAGTTGGGCAAGTTTGTCGGAAATATCCATCAACTCCATTAATTCTTTCGGCTTTTTCTTCCTGATTACTTTATTGATGGTACGGCTGTCTTTGAGAAATTTTGCCGTGGTATGCCTTTCCGTGGGTAAAGCAGTTTCGAAATCAAGGGATTTAGCGGGCGATAGAACGATTTTCATGCTGATTAAATTTGAATTTCAAAAATACAAATTGAATGGCACAATTCTGAAAAGAATCCACAGATTTTATTACTTTTAAATCCAGCAAGTAAATCTTTATCGGTATTTACGCTATCTGTCATCAATTGTCTTTCTTTGCTTATGCGCACACCGAGTTTCGACACATGGACGATTATTTTTTTATTCTCTGCGATTCAGGGAATATTTGTCGGTGTCGTATTTCTGCTAAAAAAAGAGAAGCATGTTTCTCGAAAAATTTTAGCCTGCCTGCCGATTTTATTTTCCGTTATTCTGTTGGAGTATGTATTGTATTGGACCGGTTATTTTTTCTATTACCCGTATTTGGCGGCAGTCTCTACCTCGATCATTTTCCTATTTGGACCGCTGCTTTATTTGTATTTTCAATCGATTTTCGTTGCCTCCGGATTAAAGAGAACGGCTCTTTTTCATTTTGTGCCTTTTGTAATTTCATTGCTCTATTTCGCACCATTTATGTTGAAAAGTGTCGCCGAAAAACAAGCATACTTTACTTCTAAACATCATGTAGCATTTGATTTTCCGTTTTATATTACTCGATTGGGCATCGTTCATATGCTTGTGTATGCAGTACTTATTCACCGACATTATTACGTGTTAAGCCTTATTAATGTAGAAATAAAAAAATGGTTCCGATGGCTGACTGGTTTCTTCTGGGGTTTTCTTTTGAGCTACCTTTCTTATTATGTCTTGATTAATTTCCCGTTCTTCAATAATTCGTGGGATTACGCGATTTCCTTCAGCATGATGTTTTTTATTTTCTTCCTTTCGTGGTTCGGCTACCTGCAACCCAAGGTATTCTGTGGTTTCAATCTCTTTGAACCCGAAGACATCAAATATAAAAACTCGCCAATATCTAAAGACATCGGAAAAGAAATCGTAGGTAAGCTTGAACAAGCCATGAGCGAAAAAAAGTATTTCTTGAAAAGTGATTTGAGTCTTGAAAAATTGGCAGAACTTATAGGAACGAGTAAACATTACCTTTCTCAGGCTATCAATGAAAATCTGGAAATGAATTTTTTCGAATACATCAACCACCTCCGCATCCATGAAGCTAAAGCATTATTGCAATCGAATAAGGAATTGACGGTCATCGAAATTGCTTATCAGGTGGGCTACAACAACAAGGTTTCTTTCAACAAAGCTTTCAAAAACATCGTAGGTCATGTTCCGACCGAATTCCGAAATGCACTCTAAAGGGTAAACCTTTAACGGATTTTACCCAAATGCCGGGAAATCAAAATAATTTAGAGGAAGCTAATCCTTAAATTATTTTGTATCATGAAAAAAAATATGCTCATTTCCGTCATTTTGCTTTCTACTTTATTTTTAAAAGCTCAGGGTGGCTGGACGAAAATCACCGCCGACAATCCGATCATCTCATTTACTTCGCCAGGAACATACAAAGGTGCTGCGTGGGTTGATATCAATAATGACAATAAAATTGATTTGTTTGCCATGCCCAATTTCATTTTCCTCAACGGTGGCAATGGGGTTTTTACGCAGCTTTCAAATCCGAATATCAATCCAACACCATTGCAAATTCCCGGCGGTTGTAGCTGGGGCGATATCAATAATGATGGCTATATCGATTTTATCACCGCGCAAAATCCAAGTGAAATGTATCTCAACAATGGCAACAATACCTTTCAGAATAGTACCGCTTCGATTCCAGATTTGAGCAATTATGCCGCTTGGGGCGCCGCTTTGGCTGACATCAATAATGACAATAAGTTAGACTTGTTATATGCTCAAGCGTACGGATTTCACGGAAGTGCCACCCCTTACCCTTGCAAGCTATTCACTCAAAATACTGGCCCGTTTGGTTTTACCCCTGTAACAGGTTATGAATTTACTACCGATCTGAAACCGTACACCGTTCCTTATTTTGATGATTATGACCTCGATGGCGACATGGATTTATTTATCGCCACTGGACCCGGAGGAACTGCCGGACCGGAGTATTGCTATAAGAATATGAAAATAGAAACCGGCAACGATAGTTTTATGAAAATGACCGCAGAGCCATGGGCAGCGGCGCTTCAAGATGGACAGTGTTATAATGCTATCGATTATGACAATGACGGCGACCTCGACATTTGTTTGACCAATTATGGCGGTGCTCCTGCCCGTTTTTATAAAAATAATGGTGATGGAACGTATACCGCTTTGAGTACACCGTTTACTACTACACAGCCTCGGCTCGCCAATTGTTGGGGCGATTATGACAATGATGGTGATTTGGATGTAATTCTAGCGATTGAAAATACTACGACCGCGTATTACAGAAATAATGGTAACGGTACTTTTACAAAAATAGCTGCTTCTATCAACACAGGTGCGGGCAGCAGCTGCATTGTAAATTGTGATTATGACAATGATGGTGATCTCGACGTGTTTGTCGACGGAACCGATACGGCGCGTTCGCTTTGGAGAAATGATGCTGTTGCGGGAACACGAAATTGGGTCAATTATCATTTGAAAGGCGTTGTCTCCAACACTTCTGCAATTGGTGCTATCCTAAAATTGAAAGCTACAATCAGTGGCAACAGTATTTGGCAAATCCGCTCGATAACTGCTCAAAACAGTTTCCAGGGTCAGAACGATTTGCGGGCGCACTTTGGTTTAAACGATGCGGCGGTCATCGATTCTCTTGAAATTTATTGGCCTTCAGGGATCAAAGAATATTACCTCAATAAAAATGTGAATGTTTTTGAAGAACTCATTGAAGGCAACGGAACGCCATTGGCTCTTGTTGATTATCCTATCGATGAATGGATCAAAATTTTTCCAAACCCTGCCAGCCAAAATGTGATGATTGACGCTGATAAAGCTTACACAGCTGGTATGCAATTAAAAATCGCCGATATCGCTGGAAAAATTGTCTACACCGATACGCTATATGGGAAAGAATCTCAAGTACCAGTGAAACAATTGGAGAATGGAACGTATATTTTCATTCTAGAACACGATGGAAAGTATTTGACTAAAAAAATGATTATTCGCAATTGAATTTAATCATTTAGAAAACGTTCCTATGAAAACCACCATTACAATCTGCTGCTGTTGTATTCTAAACCTCTTGCAAAGTCAGACTTTAAAAAATACTTCCTATCAAAACACTGCTTCGGAAAAAGTATTGCAGTTTGAACTAACAGTGCCAATTTCTCTAGAGGCAGCTTGGCAACTTTTTACCAA
>JBBRXW010000087.1:0-7889 GCA_038238295.1 Flavobacteriales bacterium
ACCCTAGCCCTGATAGAGCCGATATCCTCGCAACGCAGTGGAGAGATAAAGGCGAAAGCGGGAAATAGCTCCTAAAAAAACTCAGAGACTCCGGTAATCAGAAATTCTCCTTCTAATACTTCAGCCATTTGTAAAGTTCTTTCCAGGTTGGTTTTTTGCCATACATCAGGATGCCGACGCGGTAGATTTTTGAAGCGAACCAAACAACGCCCAGAAACGTTCCGAACAAAATTAGAATCGACAGTACAATTTGCCACCACGGCACGCCGAACGGAATTCGCATCAGCATAACGATTGGCGAGGTCAGCGGCACCATTGAAAATACTGTTGCGATGGTGCCGTGCGGATCATTGATGACGGTAAAAAATCCGATATAAACGCCCAATATGAGCGGCATAATAATCGGCAAAAGGAATTGCTGCGAATCGGTTTCATTATCGACTGCCGCGCCGATTGCCGCATAGAACGAGCTATAGAGGAAATAGCCGCCAATGAAGTAGAGAATAAAACAAACGAGTAATGTGGCGATTGGAAGATTCCAAATTTCTTTGATATACATTTGAGCTCCAGAGAAATGTTGTTGCGCTTCGTGCATCATTTCTGGTGACATTTTAGCGGTGGGCGACGCGTTGATTCCGAAGAAATATGATGCTCCGAACATCAGCGTGAGCCCGATAATTGCCCAGATAAAGAATTGCAAAACGCCAGCAAGTGAGGTGCCGATGATTTTTCCCATCATCAATTGAAAAGGTTTGACCGACGAAATAATAATTTCGATAATGCGGTTGGTTTTTTCTTCGATGACGCTGCGCATGACCATATTCCCATAGATGATGATGAACATCATGATCAGATAGCCGAACGCGCCGCCGATGGCAATCTTGATTTCGTTGAGCCCTTTGAGCGATTCTTCACCGGAGGATTTAGCGACGCTAATGTTGATTTTGGCTTCGGCATTCCGAATGGCGAGTGTATCGAGTTTGGCAGTTTCGAAATTGATTTTGGTGATTTTTTTGGCGATGACCTCTTCGGTATCGCTAAGGAAACCGAGGCTTGGACTGTCATTGGACAGGTATTGGATTTTGTTTTCGAGCTGCTTGTTGTTGGCAACTTTTGGTATAAAAATCAGGCCTTCGTAGCTTTGCTTGACCAGGCTGTCTTTGAGGATTTTCATATCGACGGAAGACAGATTGAGGTACTGGTATTCATCGGTGTTTTTAAATTCGTTCGCAAAAATTCCGGTTTCATCGTGAATGGCAATTTTTTTGACATCGGCTTTGATGGAACTCAAATACCCTACAAAAGCGGCGATTCCTACGAATAGCAATGGACTTAAAAAAGTCATTACAATAAAGGATTTGTTGCGGACTTTGGCGAGGAATTCTCTTTTTATGATTAAGGTTAGAATGCTCATATTTTGAATTGTTAGATTTTTAGACACCTTAGAGGGTTGGAGTATTCAATTGAAATGGTTCCTATTTGTCTTTTACCGTTTGGATGAAAATATCGTTAACACTAGGTATTTTCTCCAGGAAATGCGTCACTTGTCCACGCTGTGTCAGTAGGTGAAGTAATTCGTTTGGTGTTGCGGTGCCGAGTTGGATTTCGAGTTTCAATTCATCGTTGAGCGATTTGAAATTGGTTTGAGCCACGGTATGTTTTTGCGTGATATCGTACATCAAACCCTCGACGTTGTCTGTCAGAATACCGACTTCAAAACTATTGGTGCGGTATTGCTTTTTGACGTCGGTTAGTTTGCCTTCGATAAGTTTGTTGGATTTGTGAATCAAAGCAATATGGTCACAGAGTTCTTCAACACTTTCCATGCGGTGCGTTGAGAATATAATGGTGGAACCTTGTTTTTGTAATTCGAGGATTTCATCTTTGATCAGGTTCGCATTCACCGGGTCGAAACCAGAGAATGGTTCATCAAAAATCAGCAATTTTGGTTTATGCAAAACACAAACAATAAACTGGATTTTTTGTGCCATTCCTTTGGAAAGCTCCTGAATTTTTTTGTTCCACCAGCCTTTGATTTCCAACCGTTCGAACCAGTAATGAAGTTGTTTAGTGGCTTCTGCTTTGGAAAGCCCTTTCATTTGGGCAAGATAAAGGCATTGTTCCCCAACTTTCATCGACTTGTATAAGCCGCGTTCTTCGGGCAGATAACCGATATACTGCACGTGATTGGGATGCAGTTTTTCACCATCAAAAATAATACTTCCGCTGTCGGGCATCGTGATTTGATTGATGATTCGGATGAGTGAGGTTTTTCCTGCGCCGTTGGGACCAAGAAGCCCGTAGATACTTCCTTTGGGAACGGAAAGTGAGATTTGATTGAGGGCAACATAATCGCCGTATTGCTTGACTACTTTATCGACTTCAAGTATGTTATTCATGCTGAATTTTTGGTTTACTACGTCAGTTCGACCATTCTGGTCTCGGGTTTGTAAAAGTAGGAAATTAGTATCGGATTGGCTCGCAATGTTACAAAAAAAACCCACCCTTATTTGCACAAGGATGGGAAAAATTGCTATGAAAAAGAAATTACTAGTTGCCTAGTAATAATCAAATATAAAATATTTTTTTAATTTAGGAAAACATATCTTTAACTTTTTCAAAAAAAGATTTATCGCTTTTTTCCGGCTGTGGGATAAAGTTTTCGTCTGTTATATTTTTCTCGAAAAACTGTTTCTGATCTTTATTGAGGGTCTTCGGCGTCCAAACATTGATATGCACCAACAAATCGCCTTTTCCGTATCCGTTAAGACTTGGAATTCCCTTTCCTTTCAAACGTAATATTTTGCCGGATTGAATTCCTTCTTCGAGCTTTATTCTTACTTTTCCATTGATCGCATCGATATCTTTGGAAACTCCTAATACTGCTTCCGCGAAACTGATGTACAAATCGAAATGGAGGTTTTCGCCTTCCCTTTTTAAGAATTCGTGTTCTACTTCTTCGATTGCAACGATCAAATCTCCGGGAACTCCATTACCCGGTGCATCATTCCCTTTGTTGGAAACCTTGAGTTGCATTCCATCTACTACTCCGGCTGGAATTTTTATGGATACTGTTTCGTCTTCCAGCAGCATTCCTTGTGTATCAGCATTGGCCGGTTTTTTATCCAAAATTTGACCGGAACCTCCACAAGTTGGGCAGGTTGATGCCGATTGCATCCTTCCTAAAATTGTATTGGTAACGCGCATTACTTGACCTTGACCATTACAGGTCGAACAGGTTTTGTAGGTGACTCCAGGCGCCTGGGTTTTACGTTTGACTTTTATTTTTTTCTCGACACCATTCACTATTTCGTCGATGGTCAGTTTGACTTTTATACGAAGATTGCTTCCTTTTACACGGCGTTGTTGCCCACCAGAATTTCCGCCAAAACTTCCACCAAAAGCGCCGCCAAAAATATCACCGAACTGGCTGAAGATATCATCCATGTTCATGTGATGTCCACCGCCAAAACCACCTGCACCGTCGAAAGCCTGATGCCCATATTGGTCGTATTTGGCTTTCTTTTGCGGATCACTTAAGACTTCATACGCTTCAGCAGCCGTTTTAAAATTTTCTTCGGCTTCTTTGTTCCCTGGATTTTTATCAGGATGGTATTCAATGGCCTTTTTCCTGTAGGCTTTTTTGATTTCTGCCTCCGTGGCACTTTTGGAGATGCCCAATATTTCGTAAAAATCTTTTTTCATTTTTTGTTATACTCAGTTGACCCTCGACTTGGGGTGACAAATTATTAATTTCCGATTACTACTTTTGGATACCGGATGATTTTATCGCCTAGTTTGTATCCTTTTTCAATGACATCCACCACTTTTCCTTTAAGGTTTGGTGATGGCGCAGGAATTTGCGTGATGGCTTCGGCGAAATCCGCATTGAAGATATCTCCTGCTTTGATTTCAACTTCTTCGAGTCCTTTGGAAACAAGTGTTGTTTTGAGTTTGTCGAAAATTAATTCTACGCCTTTAATTAATATATTGTCATCTGTTTTTTTGATTTCTGTCAACGCCCTGTCAAAATCATCCATTACTGGCAACATGGCTTGTAATACTTCCTGATTGGCAGTTTTGAACAAATCCATTCGCTCTTTGGCGGTACGTCTTTTGTAGTTTTCGAATTCGGCAAACAGACGTAGGAATTTGTCTTTTTCGGTGGCGAGGTTTTCTTCAAGCTGTTGTTCCGGGCTGAGTTGTTCCGCCGAACCGATACCTTCTTCGTGGGTTTCTGCTGAAATTTGATCTGTCAATTCTTCGTTCTCGTTATTTTCAGTAGTCATCTTGCTTTTATTTTTAAATATATTTTTTATCATTTTTTTCGGCTGAATTGCAAATGTATTGCCATTTGTTTAAAAATGTCAAATTGTCATTACTTTTTTGAGGGAACGGAATGACTAGCCCTGATGGCAGCGGTATCCTTTTGTGCCATGTAATGGCGTAAAAGATAAAGCGCACAGCAGGAAAAAGCTTCTAATGTTAAAAATAAAAATTTAATAGAATTTTAAGACTATTTCGATTTCGTTTTGATTAAGTTTGTTTTTGAAAATGAACCTTTAAAGGTTAACGTTCAGTTTCTAATATATTATTAATTCACATTTGGTTATAAAAGAAAAGCTCCGTTCTACAACGGAGCTTTTCTTATTCTAAACATTCGCTGAGCGCCTTTTTGACCGTCGGAAATTGAAACCGGAATCCGGCGTGGGAGGCTTTTTGGGCGCTGATATTCTGGTCCGAAAAAAGCAATTGGTGCTGCTCGCCCATGATCAATTGCAATAGCCACTTTGGTAAGTTGGGCAGCAACAATCGCTTGCCTAATTGAGCCGCAATGGCATGCAGCAATGCGTTGTTGGAAACTGGTTCGGGGGTTACGGCATTATAAACGCCTTCCCAAGAATTTTCAAGAGCAAACCGATACATCGCTGCAAGGTCATGGATATGAATAAATGATACTATCTGTTGGCCATTCCCGTATGCCGAGCCCAAACCTAATCGGACAGGCTTTGCCATTTGTTGCAATGCACCTCCATTTTTGGCGAAAACGATACCCGTTCTCAATTTGCAGACTTTGATATCTAACATTTGGAATTTATCGATGCTTTCTTCCCATTTGATAACCACGTTAGAGAGAAAACCTTCAGGTTCAGGGTTAGCGTCTTCCGAGTAAATTGCCGTCGAACTGTTAGGATAAATTCCGATAGCGGAGGCGGAAATGATTTGTTGTACTTGATGTGGATTGTCCTTTAAAGCTTTGAAAAGCGTGTTCGCTGATAGGATACGGCTTTCTATGATTTCCTGCTTGTAACATTCCGTCCAACGTTTGGCTATAGATGCTCCGGCCAAGTGGATGATGGCGTCAACGCCAATCAGGCAATTTTCGTCTATGACTCCCTGTTCTGGATTCCAATAAAAACCGTGGTAATTAGCTTCTCTGATGACTTTCTTTTTGGAAGTGGTGAGATAGTGAATGGCAATTCCATTTTGCAAAAGCAATGTGCACAATTCCGATCCGATCAATCCTGTAGCTCCTGTAATGAGAATCTTCATTTTTATTTTTAAAGTTAGCGAAACGTTGTTATAAAATTGTCACAATTAGTTTTGAATTAACGTGTGATTACCGTTTGACTTTAATAGTCCATTCGAAATCCATTTCAGCAACCTGCTCGCCTTTATCGTTGGTTCCGATGGATTTCATCCAAAGCGTTTGACCTTCACCGCTAGCAATGGCATGAGATACAGCATCGTCGATTCGCTTTCCGTCGCTACAGCGGAAGGTGATTTTTCCGGTCGCTTTTTTGGTAAAGCCGGCTTTATTATTTGCCACCAACATCGAGATTTTTTTGCTACTTTTTTGGATGGCATTCATTACTAAAGCCCCGGTGGAAAGCTCTGCCGCCATAGACTGTACCGCAAAATACATCGACTGAAAAGGGTTTTGATTGATCCAGCGATGCGTAACCGTTGTGGTGCATTCTTGGCTAGTAATACTTTTAGCACGGACGCCGCACCAAAACGCAGCGGGCAATTTGAAGAAGAGAAAAAGGTTGATTTTGGCAGGCGTGATATCCATATCTGGTTGGTTTTTTTATAAATTCTTGCTCTTATTATACTTACATGTGCTTATCTCATTTGTTAAAATTTTGTTAATATATGGTACTATGCGAAACAAGATACTGTTTTTTGACCATATATTTGCATAAGAAATTACTATATACTTTTAATCATGGAAACAAAATCAAACAACACTACAGCAGCGCTCATTAATCTGAGTACATTAACCCAGTATTTCATTCCATTCGGAAATTTCATTTTTCCAATCATCATCTGGAGCGCGAATAAAGATAAGTCGGAATATATTGATCAGCAAGGAAAGGAAACTATTAATTTCCAATTGAGTTTGTTCTTATATACTTTGGGCTTGGCGCTGATTGCGATACCGATTGTCATTGTAAGCGTTTTTCAAAATGTAAGCTTCTCTGCGATGGTCAATCACGAGGATTTGATTCTTGACAATTTTAATTTCACCCATATTACCGGAACGATTGCCGTTGCCATTATTGCCATCATCCTTTTTGCCTTTATGAAAATCGCGGAGTTTTTTCTAATCATCTATGCTTCGCTGAAAACCTCTAACGGGGACACTTTCAAATATCCGTTGAACATCCGTTTTATAAAATAATTAATCAATAAAAATCCCTTTTACAGTAGAGTTTCAATCATCAAATCATTAATCATCACCCGAGGCGCTGCAGAAACTGTTTGGAGCGTTGCGGAAAAAATCAAAAAACGAATCATGTTAAAAATCATCACAACGCTAACCTTAATCTTATTTGGATTATTAGCAAAAGCACAATCAACAGAAAGCAGACCCGTATCTGAATTTTGTAAAGTAGACGTAAAAAATGGCATTCAGTTAATTTATACTGAAAGTGCATTGCCTTTATTGCAATTGGAAGCGAAAAATCAGGCGGTACTGAACGACATCGTAACAGAAGTGCAAGGAAACACGCTGAAAATTTATTCAGAAAAAGGCCAAACCCAAGAAGTAAAAGTGTATATATCAGCATCCAATTTAAAAGCCATGAGCGCAAGTTCGAAAGCTTCGATTAACATTATTAATGAAATGACAGCAGCCAACATTAAAATAACCTTACACTCCGGCGCCTCTTTTACAGGCAACCTCAATGCAACAGGAAAAACAAAAATAGTGGCCGATAGCGGAACATTATTCACCGGAAGGGTTGACGGGAAATCTATCATGGGAAATCTAAAAAAGAACGCCCGGGTAAATCTTACTGGAAAAGTGCAATTCGCCGCTTTTTCAACAACAGATAGCGCTTTGCTCAATGCCAAAAACTTTATTGCCAATGCGATTCACCTGAATGCTGCAGGAAAATCAACGGCAATAATTCATGCCGAAACCGATGTGGTGTTGAATGTGACCGATCTTGCTCAAGTAACCTACAGTGGTTTGCCTAATAAAATTGAATGGAATGAAGAAGCAGTAGCAGTTCAGAAACAAAATGGCCAATCGCTATCTTTTAATTAATGCTACATGAAAGACGACTATAAAAAATATCTAAGAATCCCAAATAACAGAGAAAATCATGAATATTGAAAACACAAAAGCCCAGATGCGTAAAGGTGTTCTCGAGTTTTGCATCTTATCGGTTTTGAAAGAAAAAGATGCCTACACCTCCGAGATATTAGATTCCTTAAAAAACGCTAAATTACTTGTGGTAGAGGGAACTGTTTATCCGCTATTGACAAGATTAAAAAACGACGGATTGCTCAACTATCGTTGGGAAGAATCCACTTCCGGTCCGCCACGAAAATATTATGGTTTAACCGAAATAGGAAAAACATTTTTAAACGAATTAAAT
>JBBRXW010000088.1:0-7888 GCA_038238295.1 Flavobacteriales bacterium
AGACACATCGGACAAGGTTCACAGCTTGTATAAATTACACAACCATCTAGTTGGAAAGTCCCCAATTCCTTGCAAGCATTTCTTATGGCCACTACCTCAGCATGGGCAGTAGGGTCGTTGGTTGACGTTACTCCGTTGGCTCCACGGGCAATAATTTTTCCATCTTTTACGATCACGGCACCAAAAGGACCGCCTTTGCCAGACGTTACATTTTCAATCGACAGGCGAATGGCTTCCTGCATAAATTCATTGGTATTTGTTGTAGCACACATAGTATTAATTTTGCGGTAAATATAGCGAAAAGTTGGAAATTTGTTACAACGATGTAGTGATTGTACCGCTTGAATTTATTACTGCAAAATTCTTCTATTTCAAATAAAAAAATAAAAAAACCGTTAACAGTAAGTAGGGTTTAACGCTAAGATTGTTGTTACTTTACTATCCACCTAAAAAAACAAACTATGGAAAATTTTAAAAAAGTATTCGCGGTTATCGTATTGTTTGCTTTGATGAGTTCCTGTTCTTCAGACAACTCCTCATCAAATAACACTATGAAAGTAAGCGCTAGAGCAAGCTATACTCCCGGTGCCGCAAGGAGCAGTGCCACATCAGCTGCTGTAGTCGCATTGACAAGTTTTAAAATCAATGTCAGAGAAATTGAATTTAAATTGGCGGATGAAAACGGTGAAGATGGTGAACATAATGATGGTAACGAGGATCACGGAAACGGAGATGACAACCACGATGGAGTGTATAATGGCGAGGACGAAGTTGGACTTAATGGTCCATGGGAACTCGATCTTTTGAACCAAACAGCACCCATCACCACGGTGACTATCGCCGATGGAATCTATGAAGAAGTAGAATTGAAATTGAGTAAAAGCTTGGTGGCCACTTCTCCAATTTATAATAAAACAGTTGAAATTAAAGGAACCATCGATGGTGTGCCTTTTGTGTTCTGGAATGATTTCAATCAGCAGTTTTCAATCGATTACCATGATGCGGCCCAAAATCTTGTGGTAAGTAACAGTTCTTTCGATCTTGTTTTTAATATCGATTTAAATCAGGTCATCAGTCAGGTAGATTTGAGCGCAGCGGTAGATGGCAATGGAAATGGCGTGATAGAAATTGGCCCGAATGATACCGACGGCAACAATGCGTTGGCAGAAGAACTCAACAATCATATTCACCATTCGTGTGAAATGGAAGACCACAATCACCACCACTAATCAATTGAATAGGAAAATATAAAACCATCCAGTCGGGTGGTTTTTTTATGCCAATGAAAATACGAAGAATAGCGTATGTTTTGATGTTGTGCTTTTATACAATTTTACAAAAAAAAGCGATCATGAAAACAACTTTACGTATTTTACTTTTACTGGCAACGTATTTCACTCATTCACAAACGGTGCAATGGGCAGTTAATAGCCCTGGTGCCTTGGGCGGCGAAAATCATACCTTGGCTACCGATGCGCAAGGAAATGTCTATTCTGTAGGCGCCTACAGTAGTTCTCCACAGGATTTCGATCCGGGAACAGGCGTTTACAACCTTGCTGCATTTTCTCAAAACATGTTTATTTTAAAAGTCGATGTGGATGGAAATTTTGTATGGGCAAAGCAAATCGGAGGCACTACAAATTATGCGATAACCGAAGCAGATGCCATTACCGTAGATGCTTCCGGGAATATTTATGTAGCAGGAAAATTAAATGTCATTTTCGGAACTATTGATTGTGATCCCGGAGCCGGAACCTATAATTTGACAGTACCTACCAATAAAAATGTGGACTATATTGAAAAATTAGACGCCAATGGAAATTTCGTTTGGGTGAAAACAATTACAAACCCTACAGGAACTCAGGCCGGAGTGTTTGATGAAATTCAAAGTTTAAAAGTAGATGCGGCAGGATATGTTTATGCTACCGGAAGTTTTACCGGCACTCCGGACTTTGATCCCGATGGAGGCGTCTTTAATTTAACCGCTTCCAAAGTAGATATTTTTGTTTTGAAATTAGACAGTTCAGGTAGCTTTGTATGGGCGAAATCAATACCTTACACCGGAGATCCTGGAGCATCTGCTATTATTGATAGTGGCTATGGAATAGATGTGGATGGAGCAGGGAATGTATATACGGTAGGGTATTTTTGGGGAGCAATTGATGCCGATCCTGGCGCCGGGGTGCATACTTTAACAGGCTACCTCAGCAATAATCCTGTGGAATCCGGATCGAATAATTTGTACATTTCTAAATTGGATGCTAGTGGTAATTTTGTTTGGGCCTACAGCATTGCAGGAGATCACAACAATGGTTCCCATCCTTCGATTGCTTTAGATAATGGCGGAAACGTAATTGTTTCCGGATATCTTGAAGGAGGGGTTGCCGTCGCGGGGAATATCGCAGATTTCGATTTTGGTGCTGGAACTTATTTTCTACCGGGAACCGCAGGATCTTTTGTACTTAAAATGGATAGTAATGCTGGTTTTATTTGGGCAAAAAGCACGGTACAATCCACAATCGATATAACGACCAACAGCCAAGGAAACGGCCTTGTACTTGATTCGGCTGGAAATATTTACACCGTCGGAGCTTTTATGAGTAGCTGCGATTTTGATCCGTCCGCAAATACATTCGCATTAACAGCAGAAAATCTCGATGTTTATGTCTCCAAATTAGATACCAATGGAAATTTCGTCTGGGCCACTAAATTAGGCGGATCGGGTGTAGAAGATGCCTACTCAATTACTCTTGCTTCAGGCCATACAGTCATTTGGGGGAATGTAACGAGTGGCGGATTTAGTAAGTCGATCAATTCCGTTTCTACCGGAGGTTTTTTAGCATCGATTACGCAGCCGGCATTAGGAGTTAATCAAAATGATATCTCAAAAATAAGTTTATACCCCAATCCAACGCAAGGGAATCTCAACATTGATTTTCCAAATACCATTCATAATGGTACACTTAAAATCATTTCGATGACAGGGCAAATAGTTTTCAAAAAAGAAAATGTATCCGGAGCTAATTTAAATTTAGATGTGTCCTTTTTGAGTAAAGGAGTCTATTGTATTGAAGTTGATGATGAAACTTTTGTAATCAAAAGTAAACTCATCAGACAATAATTTCCAAAATCTGGAAAGATGAAAAAGACTGTAAACCTATGTTTGCGGTCTTTTTTATAAGAAAATGCACTGAATTTACTTAGATTTATTACTTGGTGATCTTTATTATGGACTTAATTGACGAATGACGTTTTAGAGATGTAACTCCGGAAACCAAGATCGGTTTGCTAAGAATCTCTGCGCTTTATTTAAAGATTTTAAAATTAAGCACGAGTTTCTTTTGCTGAATTAACGTACGCCAATCAATAAATAAAAGAGCCCCCAACAGCAGCAAGCTTCCTGTCAACCCTGCAATAGACTGCCAGGAAACGATATTCGATTTAAGGGTATCGATATTTTCTGAAGCTAATTTACCCATCGATAAGGCGACAGTATCACTGGTAAATTTACCTACAAAAAAAGCGGGAATGATATATAACGGGCCTATTCTCGACATACCTGCGGCAACAAATAAAGGAGTCGTTGGAAGAGGCAGTAAGGAATAACCGAGAATAACCAATTGGCTTTTCCATCCTTTCTCTTTTAGTTTTTTACCGAGAAACAAAATATCTTTGTTTTTGGCAGGTTTGAAATATGCATCTGAAATATAAGGAATGTAAAGGGTGAGAATGTAACGCCCTAGCATCGAACCTAATACGCCAATACAGATAACCGCCCACAGATTGAGATCGAAATGAATTTGTAAAAAAATCATGATTGTGAAAGCCGGAAGGAACGGAAAAGGGACAATGTCGAATAACAAGGCACCCAAAAAAACGGAACTGTATTGCCACCACATAGGCTTATTTTTTATTGGTTACTAAAATTTAACAACACTAATCACCGATTTTTTGTAATACGGGAATATCATCCATTTTTTCGAGACGTTCCGCCAATTCTTTTTTGGAATCATTCAATTCTTTTTCGGTTTTGATCAATTCCTGATGCAATTTTTCTTTTCTGGTGCCGCTTTTTTCTAACTTGCGGACAATCTCGTAGACTTCGCCTTCTGCTTCCATCACCTGCAATCTTTTATAATACGTCAGGCTTTCGGTCATGTGCGCCAAAGCAATCATCGCCGTAAGAAAAGGATGGTTATTGGTGACATTGACTGCCTTCAGTTTGCCGTGTTCGAGTTCGACTTTCAACGCAAAGGCAAATTCTTTCATATTGAATTCCTCGTGTTTGCTTTTGGGATTCAGATACGCTTTGATAGCATCAACATTATTGATTGTGGATAAATCGACGGAAGTCTCGGTTTTTTCATTAAGATCTTTGAAAATCACATTGCGGATAGCTCGAGCTTCATCGATGGTTGGGTCATTTTTTGGATCTTCGAAATCCCGTTCGGACCAATTCCAGTTTTTAGAATGTACTGGCTTGATATATTTTTCACAAAAATCTTCCACATCATTTTTAAGGCTGACCAATTTGCCATCGCGTTTGATATACACATCCTGATAATTTCCGCTACTTGTTGCCATAGTTTATTTTTTTCCCAGTCGGGTGATGATAAATATAATTACGACCACTACGGCGATAACGGCAAATATCCCTACTCCCATTCCGGCTTTAAAAATACCGCCAACGACAGAACAGCTCGAAAAAGTGGTCAGAATAAGGAACAATACTGGTAATGCGATTTGTTTTTTCATGATTGCTAGGGTTAGTTTTTAGAAGTATTAACGGAATAAATGCCCCCTGCAAAAAGGATTATAGCGAGCCCTAAATAAAGATAACCTTGCTGTTTTCCGGAGTCATTTGAGGCATCTATTTTTAAACCGAGAAAATTAATTTCTTTGCTATTGGCCGCAACTTTATTGAAACCAATATAGCCGATTCCCAAACTGATAAGCAGTAACACGGCACCGATAATTTTGGATGAATTCATTTTTTATACATTTTGAGTTAGATGATGTAAAGTTGGTAATTACAGCCTGAAAAGAATTACAGGATTTTTAAAAGAGATTATATAGTTCACATCTAAGATAAAAAAACCATCTTAAACATTTTGTTTTTTATTATTTTATCTACTGGAAAAATAAAATTTGCTTTAATTTCATTAGTATCGGTTTTTGAAATTAAAATTTATTAAAGAAAATCCTTTAATGATTTTAAACTAAAATGAATTCTTGCCGCTACCAATTATGCTTTCGGCGAGAAGCACGATAGCGATTCCTGCAACATACGCCAACACATCGATCCAAGCGAAAGAAGTTCCAATAACGGTACACGCAATTTTTGAATCTTGCCACCCGAGCTTGTTAACAATCATTAGGTATTGCAAGAATTCTATCGAAAAGGCAAACAGCAACACAGCTATCGCCGCAAAGAATACTTTCAAATTCACGAAAGATTGTAGAAAACAATACATGAGTATGACCACCAGCACATCACCGAAATACGGTCGAACGAAAGTATCGTGAACATACATTGCGATGAATATTTCGGTCAGGAAAAGCAGGACCGCTATTTGAAAGTATCTTTTATTGAAGGTAAGCATCCGGTTGAAACTAAATCTTTTTCTCTTGCCGATGCGAAATAACAATAAGCACCACCAATAAAACTATCGACACCAACGAAGAGAACAGTGTACCGAGTTCTAATCCTCCTTTTGCTAATGGTTTGGTCAGAAAATCACCGAATGTGGCACCGAATGGGCGGGTGAAAACAAAGGCAATCCAAAACAGCAGGATATGATTGATTTTCGTGAAGTAGTGCAGCAGAACAACTATCAAAATGATAGCACCCGTAATGATGGCACCCAACAAGTACCCCAATCCCAGATTGTCACTTAGGAAATCGCCAAAAGCGGTCCCCAGGCTATTCGAAAAAAGAATGGCAATCCAGTAATATAATTCTTTTTCCTTTTCGGTAATCGGATATACGTCGAGATTTTTATATTTTTTCAACCAAAGCAGCAAAGTAACAGTAAGACCAATCACCAGAAGAATACTTCCCCAGGCGTAACCCAAATGCAACGTACGATCGATAAAATCGGAAATCTCAGTACCCAATGTGGTAGTGGCTACGATAACGAGCCAATAGAGCGTCGGAATATAATTTTTGGAAAACAATTGCAATGCGAGAAGCATGCTAAAAGCTGAAAAAGTAATGAGAATTCCAATCGCATAACCCAAATCGAGAGTCATCGAAATATAATCTCCCAAAGTTTCCCCTAAGGTAGTTCCTACTATTTTCATTAACCAGAATAGCAAGGTAATCCGCGCCACTTTATTTATTGTCTCCACTTTAACACGCATCTTTTTTTAACTTTTTTTATGGTATCAGTAGGAGCGAATATAAGAAATAAATTACTGGAATGCTGCATCCGGACGGGCACAATTTTTCTATCGGTTGACCGTAGTTAAATTCATTTTTTGTATGAAGTTGATGATGTCTTGGAACTTATTACAGATTATACTAAATTTACAAACTACCCATTACTATTATGAAGGAATCTAATTTAACCAAACGCAACTTCACCGGCAGGTTACTGCAACTTGGAGACGGCGAAGCGCTCTACCATAAAATGATAGAGGAAATTGGCGACTATGCTCTTCTATTACTTGATATTGATGGTAATTTACTCAACTGGAATAAAGGCGCACAAAATATCAAAGGCTATTCAGCGGATGAAATCATAGGGAAAAATTTTAGGTTGTTCTATTCTTCCGAAGACAGAGCTAATAAATTACCCGAAAAGTTACTCGCAGAGGCAATTCACAAAGGTAAAGTTCTGCATGAAGGTTGGCGCTTAAAGAAAGACGGAAGTAAATTTTGGGGTTCTGTACTGATTACAGCACTTCATGATGCCGAAAATAATGTAATTGGTTTTTCTAAAGTAACACGGGATCTCAACGAGCGAAAAGCAGCAGAGGAAAAACAGCGCAGGTATATGATGGAATTGCAACTCAAAAATGAAGAATTGCAGCAAAGCGAATCTCGTTATCATGCTATGATTGCAGAAATCTCGGATTATGCCATTATCCTTCTCGATACCAATGGTCAGATAATGAACTGGAATAAAGGCGCCCAAAAAATCAAAGGATATTCTGCCGAAGAGATTATAGGAAAAAATTTTAGCCAGTTTTACCTATTGGAAGATATTGAAAATAACCTCCCTAAAAAACTCATTGCAGAAGCCCACGATAAAGGGCTGGCAAAGCATGAAGGCTGGCGGTTAAAAAAGGACGGAAGTACTTTTTGGGGTTCTATCTTAATCACGGCATTGCACAACAATACTAATCATGTGATTGGCTATTCTAAAGTAACACGGGATCTTACCGAACGAAAAATGGCAGAAGAGCGTCAGCAGCGTATCGCTTCAGAACTTCAATCCAGTAATGAAAAACTTGCCCGTAGTGAAGAGCGCTACCATAGAATGATTTCCGAAGTAGAAGATTACGCCATCATTCTTTTGGATGTTGATGGAACCGTACTCAACTGGAACAAAGGCGCACAAAAAATCAAAGGATACAGCGAAGCCGAAATTGTAGGCAAAAACTTCAGCATGTTTTATCTGCCTGAAGATAGGAAGCGAAACCTTCCAATGCAATTGCTAGCTGAAGCCGCTGCTAATAATAAAGCGACACACGAAGGATGGCGAGTGCGGAAAGATGGTTCGTTGTTTTGGGGCAGCGTTGTAATTACCGCTCTGCACAATAATAACGGAGATGTCACGGGGTATTCCAAAGTCACGCGCGACCTGACCCACAAAAAAGAGGCCGACGATTTTATCATCTTGCAGAACAAACAGCTGGAGGAATTTGCATATGTCGCCTCGCA
>JBBRXW010000089.1:0-7881 GCA_038238295.1 Flavobacteriales bacterium
CGCCAGGAGCATCGCAGAGTAGCTACGTTGGGAAGGGATAAGCGCTGAAAGCATATAAGCGCGAAACCCACCATAAGATGAGATTTCTTTTAAGGATCGTGGGAGATGACCACGTTGATAGGCTATAGATGTAAAGGCAGTAATGTCATAGTCGAGTAGTACTAATAATCCGTAAGCTTATGTACACTTTTCTCAGCCCCCTAACCCCCAATGGGGGAACAAAGGGCTGAGAAGAAACTTTCTAACACAATAAATTTTCTTTATCTCAGTATGTTAAGATATTAGCTCGACGCAGAGCAGTTTAAAGACGAAAGTCACAAGTCCAAAAGGAAACTTTAGACTTTAAGACGCTAGACTTTAGACTAACAACCTTAAGGTGGTTATTGCGGCGGGGCTCACCTCTTCCCATCCCGAACAGAGTAGTTAAGCCCGCCTGCGCAGATGGTACTGCAGTTATGTGGGAGAGTATGTCGTCGCCTTTCTTAGAAACCCCCAACCTGAAAAGGTTGGGGGTTTGTTTTTATAGATACGACGTGTTCGCCTAACGGCTCGGTTCGTCGCCTTTCTTAGAAACCCCCAACCTGAAAAGGTTGGGGGTTTTGTTTTTATAGATACGACGTGTTCGTCTAACGGCTCGGTTACGTCGCCTTTGCTTCGCCAGTTCGTCTAACGACTTTAAAGGACAGCCTTACTTTATGGATGAATCCAAATAAATGCGCACCAAATGGCAGCGATTTTAATGTACGTCGGGGTAGTGATCGTTTTGACTACGATACTTTAATAAAAAAACTTCGAACGTTTTAGTGGCACCGAAAGTTACTGTGATATAAGTTTCGCGGAGTATTTAAATTATCGATATGCCGAAGGATTACTCCTGATAGCATATAAATGCGATTTTAACAGTGTATCAGAGATCAAATCTTATTCAATAATAGGTACTTGTGTGCGTGAGGGATAGCAACGGAAATCCTTTTGTGCCATTTTTTGGCACGAAAGATTGGAGTGAATAGCCCGACCGAGTGCTGTGAAATGTTTCGGTTTACGATGACGATTCCGCACGAGGGCACGCCCAAAAAATAAAACTCCTCATAATGAAAACAGGAATTTCTGTTATTTGAGTATGCTTTGCATATCCTGAACGGTAGTCAGATGATAACCCGATTTTGCTTTTTCAAAGATTTGTTTGGCCCATTTTTTACCTTCCGGCGTTTTGACCATTTCTTTATAGAGTGTTTGCAAAGAACCGGTTCTACTCGTAGCAATCATGAATTGCTCAATGCCCGGATAGGCTGATTGGTATTGCTCGCGGATGGCAATCACAAACCATTGGCGTTTTACAACGAAGTTGCCCCCTTTGGTGAAATTAAATTCCGCATCGATAGCCGCCATTTCTTTTACTGTAATGTCTGCGGGCAGGTAGTCAATAAAGTGTTGTTTCTCGTTAGTCGATTTTATTTTTTGACTCAATCCTTTGATTCCGATTGTACGCCACGTCTTTTGGATGCTGTCGATCGCGTTGAAATCTTCCGAAACGGCTGAAGGAATATTAGCTGGAATTCCCGGCTTGTAAATCCAATCTTCCATTTTGATTTTATCTGCTAATGCGTTGTCATTTTTAATCAGATTTTTACTAAGATAGTCTACAAAATCTTCTGTCGTTATCGATTGAAACGCATGGGCATCGAAATAGCTTTTAATAAACGCATCAAACTTTTCACGCCCCACAGCATTTTCTATAGTTTGCAAAAAGGCATACCCTTTTTCATACGGTATATAGCTCAGTCCATCGTCAGGATTTCTTCCGGCGGTATTGACTTTCAGTCGGGTGTCCGGACTAAAAGCGCCCAATTCATCAACATTATCTTGCAATACTTTTCTGCTCAATACGTCTTGCATCCGTGCTTCTTGCACACCGAATATCGCTTCCCCAATCCGATGCTCCACGTAAGTGGTAAACCCTTCGTTCAACCAGATGTCATCCCAAGTGGCATTCGTTACCAAATTGCCGCTCCAGCTGTGTCCGAGTTCGTGCGCCAGCAAACTGGTTAAAGATCGATCCCCTGCAATTACGCCAGGCGTTAAGAATGTTAGGTTTGGATTTTCCATGCCGCCATAAGGAAAACTCGGTGGCAATACTAACACATCGTATCTTCCCCAACGGTACGGGCCGTATAATTTTTCGGCAGCATTGACCATTTTTCCCAATTCGGCAAATTCCCAGGCTGCTTTATCCAATAACGAGTGCTCAGCATATACCCCAGTGCGGTTGTCGATGGTTTTAAATCCAATATCCCCAACAGCAAGTGCCATCAAATAGGAAGGAATTGGTTTGTCTTGTTTAAAAGTATATACGCCGCTGTCGTTTTTCTGTTGTGGATTGACCGCGCTCATCACCGCCATCAGGTCTTTAGGAACAGTAACTTTTGCGGTATAGGTAAATCGAATTCCAGGAGAATCTTGACACGGAATCCACGTTCTTGACCAAATACTTTCGCCCTGTGAAAATAGGAATGGTTTCTTTTTGTCAGCCGTTTGTTCGGGTTTCAACCATTGTAAGGCAATGGCGTCTTTGGTCGTACTATAATAAATAGTGACTTTCGTCGTGTTGGCATTTATGGAAACATGAAGCGGTTTTCCGTGAAATGCAACTTCTTTTCCCAATTCGAATTTCGTTTCCTTTTCATTATCGTCTATAGTGACTTTGGTAATAGTCAACGTGTTTTCATCGAAGATAATTTCATTTCCTTTGCTGATATTGTCGATGGTCCATACTGCTTTTCCTGAAATGGACTGCGTTTCGAAATCAACATGAATGTCTAAATCTAAATGTTTGGCAACAGCTTCATTTGGTTTTGCAAACGAATGCGCGTCTTTTATGGATAGATTTTTCTCGGTAGTTTCTTTTTTTTGACAAGCAGCAAACGCCACGAATACGACAAGGAAATAGATTTTTTTCATTTTGTAAGGTGTAATTTTTGAAATGTAAATTAAATAAAAAAATCCCGTTCTGAAACATCAGAACGGGATTTATATAAAGTGTTACGAGTTATGCTAACATCGTTACTGGGTTTTCTAAATATTGTTTCAGCGTTTGCAAGAACTGTGCTCCGGTTGCACCATCAACGGTTCTGTGATCGCATGCCAAAGTCACTTTCATTGTATTGCCAACTACAATTTGCCCGTTTTTCACTACCGGTTTTTCAACGATAGCGCCTACCGATAAAATGGCAGAATTTGGCTGGTTGATAATCGAAGTGAATTCAACAATACCAAACATTCCCAAATTGGAAACTGTAAAAGTGCTTCCTTCCATTTCGTTCGGCTGCAGTTTTTTCGATTTGGCTCTTCCGGCTAAATCTTTTACGTTGCCACCGATTTGCGTCAGGCTCATTTGATCCGTGAAACGCAATACAGGAACCACCAATCCGTCTTCAACAGCAACGGCAACACCAATATTCACATGATGGTTGATAATCGTTGCTTCTTCTTTCCACTGGGAATTGACTTTCGGGTGTTTTTTTAATGCCATCGCGCACGCTTTGATGACCATATCATTGAAAGATACTTTCGTATCGGGAATGGTATTGATGACTGCTCTCGATTTCATCGCCTCATCCATCATCACTTCTATAGTTAAATAAAAATGAGGGGCTGTAAATATCGATTCTGACAAACGTTTCGCAATGATTTTGCGCATTTGCGAATTCTTGATTTCTTCTGTCGAAGTTTCTCCGGCTGGTACAAATGGACGAACTGGCGCAGCTGCGGCAACTTCAGTTTTTTCTTCAGCAGGTGATGATGCAGCAGCAGTTGCAGCGGTTGCTGGTGTGAAGTTTTCGATATCGTTTTTTACGATACGTCCGTTTTCGCCCGAGCCTTGCACCTGACTAATATTGATTCCTTTTTCTTCTGCAATTTTTTTCGCCAATGGAGAAATGAAAATCCTTTTTCCATCCGAAACCACTTGGATCGGCTCTTCCTTTTTATCATCTAAGGCTGCTGTTGGGGCTGGATCTGTAGTTTTTTCTTCTGCTTTTGCAGGAGCAGTACCGCCCTTTTTGTAGTTTTCCGCAACTCCGGTGATGTCAGTTCCTTCCGGTCCTATGATTGCCAAAACGCTGTCCACAGGTGCAGATTCTCCTTCTTGAATTCCGATGAATAACAACGTTCCAGCATTGAAAGATTCGAATTCCATCGTCGCTTTATCCGTTTCGATTTCAGCGAGGATATCACCTTCAGCCACTTTATCTCCAACTTTTTTCAACCAAGTAGCCACAGTTCCATCGGTCATTGTATCGCTTAAACGCGGCATTGTCACTACGACCGCACCTTTTGGTAATGCAGCTGATGAAGCAGGAGCAGCAGCTGTTTTTTTATCTTCGGTCGGAGTCTCTTCTGTTTTCGATTCTAGCGCGGGCTTTGAATCTTCAACTTTTGGAGTTTCCTTAGGAGCTTCTGATTTAGATTCATCGGCTTTGTTGGTTGATTTTCCTAAATGAAGCAAAGGGGAAATGTCTTCGCCTTCACTTCCGATGATTGCCAAAAGAGAATCTACTGGAGCAGATCCACCTTCTTGAATTCCGATGTGTAAAAGCGTTCCGGAATTGAATGATTCAAATTCCATTGTTGCTTTGTCCGTTTCGATTTCAGCTAAAATATCGCCTTCGCTAATTTTATCGCCCACTTTCTTAAGCCATTTTGCTACAACTCCTTCGGTCATAGTGTCACTTAAACGCGGCATTGTAATAATTTTTGCCATAATGGATTATAGTTTATGTGGGATAAATGGATAATTTTCTTGCTCGTAAACGACATCATACAATTGCTGTACTTCAGGGAAAGCTGATTCTTCAGCGAACATTGCGCATTCTTCAACCAAGTCTTTGACCCTTTGATCGATGGCTTCGATTTCTGCATCGGTAGCGTATTTTTGGTCCTTAATCACATCTAAAACTTGCGTGATTGGATCTATTTTTTTGTATTCTTCTACTTCATCTTTCGACCGATACAATTGCGCATCCGACATCGAATGGCCTCTGTAACGATAGGTTTTCATTTCTAAGAATGTTGGTCCATCGCCACGACGCGCTCTATCAATTGCTTCATGCATCGCTTCGGCAACTTTCACAGGATTCATTCCATCTACAGGTCCACATGGCATTTCATACCCCAAACCTAGTTTCCAGATATCGGTGTGGTTAGCGGTTCTTTCCACAGAAGTTCCCATCGCATACCCGTTATTTTCAACAATGAATACCACAGGTAATTTCCACAACATCGCCATATTGAACGCTTCGTGAAGTGAACCCTGACGCGCTGCACCGTCACCAAAATAGGTTAAGGTTACGCTGCCGGTTTCGAAATATTTATCGGCAAATGCGATTCCGGCACCCACTGGAATTTGAGCTCCAACGATACCATGGCCGCCATAAAATCCTTTTTCTTTAGAGAAGATGTGCATCGAACCACCCATTCCTTTGGATGTTCCGGTGACTTTTCCGAGGAGTTCTGCCATGACCGCTTTAGGATCGACGCCCATTCCAATCGGTTGAACGTGGTTGCGATACGCAGTAATCATTTTGTCTTTGCCAAGATTCATGGCGTGTAAAGCACCTGCTAATACAGCTTCCTGGCCATTATATAAGTGAAGAAATCCTCTTACTTTTTGTTGTATGTATAGTGCGGCTAATTTGTCTTCAAATTTTCTCCAAAGCAGCATGTCTTCATACCACTTCAAATAAACTTCTTTTGTAACTTCTTTCATCTGTTTGCTAACTTGATTATTTGATGTATAATTATTTTTATTGAAAACGCAAAAAAGTAGCCTCACACCAATTCGCGAAGAGCAAAAGTAAAACATTCCAAGTAAGAACTAAAATTTAAAGACTAGTATTTAGCTATTTTACAAGAAGTTTTTGTCGAAGGTAAACGGAAGTAAATTTTTGAGCGAATCCGATTTGTATATGGCTCCTATTTCTCCCATAAAATAAATTTCTATTGGATATTCCTGCTTGAATTCATACTCCGCAATCGACTGTCGGCAAGCGCCACAAGGCGGAATCGGCGACTTTGTCTGATTGGTATCTGAACCGGCGGTTATGGCCATTTTTAGAATTTTCGCGTCAGGATAAACGGCGCCTGCCTGAAAGATGGCAACACGTTCAGCACACAATCCCGAAGGATAAGCAGCGTTTTCTTGATTGGAACCAAAGACTACTTTTCCGTTATCTAAAAGCAAGGCGGCACCAACCCGAAATCTCGAATACGGAGCATAGGCTTTCTTGCGCATAGCAATGGCCTGTTCCATCAAATCTTGAATGTCTTGTGGTAATTCCTGTACTGTTTCAAAAACAGAAAGTTGGGTAGTGAGCGTAATGTTTTTCATAATGTATTAGGGAAAAAAAATCCAAATTTCAAAAAGTAGAAATTTGGATTTTTATTATAATTATTGGCTGTTCTAATATTGGTCATATTTATCTCCAAAAGCGAAACTAAGCGAAAAGCGAAGTGTGTTTTCTAAAGGG
The DNA here is from genome assembly GCA_038238295.1 of Flavobacteriales bacterium. GTDB lineage: Bacteria > Bacteroidota > Bacteroidia > Flavobacteriales > Flavobacteriaceae > Flavobacterium. Next base: position 6,525 of record JBBRXW010000089.1, read on the forward strand.
TTTTTTACTTTCGATGCGGAGAACAGATACGAAACATCGACTTTGATGATATTGTATTTGAATCCTGCTCCCAAAGAGAAAAATTTTCGAGCTCCTTTGTCTGGACTTTCATGGAAATATCCGAGACGAAACGCAAACGAATCTTGGTAGAGATATTCAGCACCTACCGAATAGGTAAATTCTTTAAGCTCTTCGCTGAAACCACCCGGCGCATCACCAAAAGATTTGAAAATCCCGGAAGTCCATCCGATTTTATCATAATCAATATTGGCTTGCGCAACACCATCTTCCCCGGCATCATCCGTATCGCCGTCATTATTCAAATCGACGGGCTTCGGCTCAATAGGTGTCGGAACTAAAAGTTTGGCGACTTCTACATTCAAAGCGACTTTATTATATTCATCAAGGATAAAATCAAAACCGGCGCCCACTTTCATATTGGCAGGTAAAAAGTTCGACCCAGCGTCACCTTCCGCTTTGTCATAATTGATCTTTGGACCTAAATTTTGCAGATTAAATCCCCAACGTAATTTTCCATTAAAATTATTGAAAGCGATTTCTTCTCCTTCGTGGTATCCGGATACATCGAATGCAAAAGAACTAGCGGCTGCTGAACTTTGCCCTTCGGTTGGAATTCTTAAGTTGGAACGAATGTATCTTCCGGCAACCGACATTGAGAAACGGTCGCTCAATTTCAGGGCATACGATAAATCTAACGCGTATTCTGCAGGTTTAACAACGGTGGGTTGGTCTTCTGCATTTTGTCTCAGTTCGATTTCACCCAAACTGAAATAACGAATACTCGCAGCAAACGAGCTACGTTCGTTGAATTTATTGAAGTAGGTGACTTGGGATAACGAAATGTCATTAACCAATTCTACTAAATACGGAGTATAGCCTACAGAAAATCCTTGTTTATCTTGAGAGAAAGCGTATTTCGCCGGATTCCACTGTTGTGAATAGACATCAGGTGAGGTGGCGACACCATTATCCGCCATACCAGCTGCACGCGCATCGGCGGCAACCAATAGAAAAGGAACACCGGTGGTGATGACTCTTGTCTGGGCTTTGGATAATTGAATAACCAGTAGACATATTATAACTGCTGCGATTTTTTTCATTCTGAATTTTTAAAAAGTTTACAAATATAGTATTTTATTAAAGGATAACAAGTTTCTCAAATTTTTCTGTCTTGGAGTTCGTAAGCATTGATTTGACAGTCAATTTGTAAATATAAACGCCCTTTCCGATACGGTCGCCAAAATCGTCTTTACCGTCCCAGGTTATTTCACGTGATAAAAAGCCATCAGTGGTAATCGTTTGATTTTTCGTCCAGACGAGTTTTCCTGTGATGGTC
>JBBRXW010000090.1:0-7766 GCA_038238295.1 Flavobacteriales bacterium
CGATTTCCTATACCATTTCGGTCCCGAATGCAACGACTTCAATGACAGTAACTCCAACTGTGGCTGATGCGACAGCAACTATAAAAGTGAATACTATAACTGTCAGCAGTGGTAATGCTTCTTCAGCAATTGCGCTAAGTGTTGGCACCAATACCATTACAACGGTAGTCACTGCCCAGGATGGAACGACAACGAAAACCTATACGATAACAGTGACACGAGCAGCGATATCCACGAATGCGAATCTTTCCAATCTTGTTTCCAGTACAGGCGCATTGACACCTAGTTTTGCTGCAGCGACGATTTCCTATACCATTTCGGTCCCGAATGCAACGACTTCAATGACAGTAACTCCAACTGTGGCTGATGCGACAGCAACGATAAAAGTGAATACTATAACTGTCAGCAGTGGGAATGCTTCTTCATCAATTGCGCTTAGTGTTGGCACCAATACCATTACAACTGTAGTCACAGCTCAAGATGGAACGACAACGAAAACCTATACCATAACGGTGACACGGGCTTCAAGTTCTTCTGTTGTTAACCTTAAATTATTTATCCAAGGATATTATGCCGGCGGAGGATTGATGACTTCAGTGAAATTTAACCAAGACGGTATTTCTAATACGGATTTAGTTGAGGATATTACAGTTGAATTGCATCATGCCGTAACTCATGCTTTAGTGGCTACGGCAATCGCCAATCTCAAGACTAATGGCACGGCGATTTGTACTTTTAATTCAGCGCCTAGCGGATCATTTTTTATCGTGGTAAAAGGAAGCAATCTTTTGCAGAATTGGAGCGCTACACCACAAACGGTGGGTGCTGCGCCGCTGAATTACGACTTTAGTGATTTAGTTTCCAAGTCTTTTACTGATGGAAGCCGAAATCCTATGGTATTGGTTGATCCCGGCATTTGGGCCATGTATCAAGGTGATTTCACGAACGATGATACGGTCGATTTCTCAGACACGGCAATTATAAGTGGTGATAGTGATATTTCACTGTTTGGAATTCAGGCTACCGATGTAACAGGCGACGGTTCTGTCGATTTTTCCGATGTGGCGATTATAGCTACTAATTCTGACAACTCACTTTATGCACAATACCCATAAATAGTAATTATGATAAACAAAAAAACCTTTCCATATGGAAAGGTTTTTTTGTTTTCAGCTGTTTTCATTTTACTTTAGATGTTAACTCAAGGTTATTGCATGATGTAAGAATTCAGATGGTCGATGGTGTCTTTTTGAACCTCAATGATGGCCTGAACGACATCGCCTATTGAAATAATCCCAACCACAGTGTTGCCTTCTAATACAGGCAAATGCCGCACCCTTCTGTTCGTCATCAATTCCATGCAATAATCGATAGTATCGGATGGTTTTACTACAGCCAGATTGGTTTCCATGATTTGATGGACCAACGTGTCTTTTGAAGTTTTGTCTTTCAAAACTATCTTTCGCGCATAATCTCTTTCAGATAAAATCCCTTTCAAAATACCATTTTCTATAATTAATATAGCTCCGATATTTTTGTCACACATCACTTTGATTGCTTCATAAACAGTGATGTCAGGAAGGATGGCATATACCTCACTTCCTTTTTTGTTTACTATTTGATTTACAGTCATCTGATAAATTTTTTAAGTGTTATAAAGTTAACTAAAATAGTGTAGCGTCATTCGAATTTATATTTATTTTACTAACAGTTTGCTACTATGTTAAACTATTTCAGTCTTCATTTTCACAACGATTGAATAATTTTACTGTAATTTTCCTTACAAAAAAATATAGGATTTTTAATTAATTAACTTAAAATTAGTTATTTATTAACACGAAAACGTTATAGTAAATCGACTGAGAAATAAGTTATTAAAATTTAGTTAAAAAATATATATGTTTATGAAGTCAAAATAAAGCATAGTACCTTTTTTTACTTTAAAGTAGTAGGAGAAAAGTGCTGTTCTTGTTTTTTTATGTATAATAATTAAACTCATTTTATATGAACAGAATTACGAAAACTATTTTTAGTGTTAAAAAGAAAACGCCCTTTATAAATTGGTTTGCTGGTATCACGTTATTAGTGTGTGTGTTCACGAACTCTTTTATTTATGGGCAGTCGCCGATTTATTTGACCAGTGGAAATTTTAATCCACCCAACAATTGGAATCCTCCAGCAAGTGGGACAGCCGCACAAACTGGATTTATGGGAACTATCGTAAGCACCAATATTGTAACGTGTTCGCCCAATGGCTCAGGAAATCAGTACTTCCGCTTTTTTAGCGCAGCGGGAAATACCGGAACCAATTTCTCCCCTAATGGTAGTTCGGATATTCAAATTACCAATGGTGGTATTGTAACATTACAAACCAATACCGGGAATCAGGGGAAAGCCTATTACATGAACGTTTCCAGTTCATGGGCAACTAGTAAAGTAATTTTTAAAACGGTAGGAAGCGGCACTACTGCCAAAGCTACCGCTTTTGAAATTCAAGGAACTGTGCAAACCATAAGTTCAGTAGCACTGTCTCCTGCTGCCCCAAATCAAAGTCAATCACCAACGGTTACCGCTACATTGAGTGGAAGTTTGGCTACAGGACAAGGAGTTTGGGTACGCTATAGTACCGATAATTTTACGACATCAACGTGTGTTCGTATGACGGGTTCTGCATCAACTTATACTGTTTCGCTTCCGGTTCAAAGTGTCGGGGCAACAGTTAAATATTATCTCTTTTCTTCGGGAACACAAGCCTCTATCGCTTCAACTGATGCTGATTTATCCACTATTAATATCAATAATAATTCAGGTTCAAATTACAGTTATACGGTAGTGTCTGCACCAGTTGCACCAGCACAGCCAAGTGCTATCATAGGTAATGCCGTGGTTTGTAATGGTTCATCGCAAACGTATAGTGTTACCAATGATACCAATGCAACGAATTATATTTGGACAGTCCCTTCAGGGTGGACAGGAACTAGTACTACGAATAGCATAACAGTAACCGCTTCTAGTAATGGAGGGACCATCTCTGTTGTGGCACACAATGCACAAGGAAATAGCCCATCGAGTTCATTAGCGGTAAGCATTGGAGCGGGAACAGCTATCATAACACATCCTTCTACAACAGGACAATCAATCTGTATAGGAACCACAGCGACTGCTCTGACAGTTTCAGCAAGCGGTTCTTCATTAACTTATCAATGGTATAGCAATACTTTACAAACCAATAGTGGAGGAACATTAATTAGTGGCGCAACTTCATCGAGTTATACGCCAACTTATGCCGGAACACCATTGTACTACTATTGTGTGGTAGGCGGCGGATGTGCTCCAACAAGTATCGCGAGTAATGCATCGGGTCTTATCAGTATCGGTGGTTTTCCAACCGATGCCGGAGGAACCTATACGATAACGAATGGCGGCAATGGCGGCACTGGTTTTGGAACATGGATTTATGGAGTTACCGGTACCGGTGGCACATTTACCACTACCGGAGGCGAATCCAATATTGGCACCGTTTGGGGTATCTATGCCAATAGCGGTGGTTATACCACAGCAGTACGGCAATTTGCTGCACCTCTTGCAGTGGGGGCTACTGTTAGTTGTGCCTTTGACAACGGTGGAATTGAAGTAGACGGTAACAAAGTGGGAATCCGTTTGAGAAATGCCACCGGGCAGGTTTTGAGTGAATTTCGATTTATTGGAGGAGATACGCAGTATACTCTTTATGATGGAACCAGTATCATCAGTACCGGCGTGAATTTCACCACAACAGGTTTAAGCAATATTACTTTTGCGTACACCGCTTTGAATACGTACAGCCTTTCCATTACCAAATCGGGAGTTACAACCGTTTTGACAGGAAGACTGTTTGCAACAGTTACAGGTGGTCAAGTTCCTGCTCAGATTGAGTTTTTCAATAGCAATGGTGGAGGTGGTTCCGCAAGAGATGTTTTCTTTAATGCATTAACCATAGGCTATCCGAAACTTTTTGTTTCGCCTTCTACAAGTACACAAACGATTTGTTTGAATGGTACAGCGACTGCTTTATCAGTTGCAGCATATGGGAATAGTTTAGGATACCAATGGTATAGTAATCCGGGAAGTGTATTATTAAGTGGTGCAACAAGTGCTACGTACACCCCTTCAACGGCTGTTGTGGGCACAAAAACATATTATTGTGTAGTCAGTTATACTGGAAGTTGCGGCTCTGCCTCAAGCATTACTTCTGCTTCTTCCGGCACAATTACTGTCAATGCCTTACCTACGGCAACAATTTCGGGAACTACAGCAGCCTGTCAGAACAGCAGTTCACCATCGGTTACTTTTACTGGTGCAGGCGGAACAGCGCCGTATACCTTTACCTACCATATCGATTCAGGAGCAGATCAAACGATCACGACTACAACAGGTAATAGTGTTGGTTTGGCGGTATCAACTTCAACTTTAGGGTCCTATGTATATACACTGACAAGCGTACGAGATGCGTCTGTAACGGTATGTTCAAATGCCCAATCCGGTAGCGCTACAGTTACAATAGGTACCAGTTCAACCTATTATGCCGATGTCGATGGCGATACGTTTGGTGATTTGAGTCATCCTATTCAAAGTTGTAATGGATTGCCACCAACCTATTTGGGATACCCAGCAGTATTAGACACAACAGATTGTGATGATAACGATGCGTCAAAACATGCACTGTTTTCTTTTTATTCTGATGTAGATGGAGATACGTATGGAGCTGGTAGTGCAACTACTGCTTGTGCCACCGATGCGTTTTCACCACCAGCGAATTATTCGACCAATAACACGGATTGTAATGATAACGATTCAAGATTCTTTACTACGTATCCTTTCTATACCGATGCCGATGGCGACACGTATGGAACAGGTAGTTTGGTTGCGGTATGTGCGATGAATGATTTAGAACCACCAACAAATTACTCCCTAAATGCTACCGACTGTGACGATACTAATTCTTTAAAATTTACCACTTTTTTATTCTATGTTGACGCAGATGGGGATACCTATGGAGGAGCAACAACAGGTTTCGCATGTGCGGTGGATGCTGCTTCACCACCAACAGGATACGCTTTAACCGATACGGATTGTGACGATTCGAATCCATTGAAATATATGAATTACCTGTATTATGCCGATGTCGATGGAGATACTTTCGGAGGAGTAGACTCTCAGTCATTCTGTACAGTAAACGCTACCTCACCTCCAGAAGGATATTCTGTAAACAATACCGATTGTGACGATAATGACATTACAAAACACACTAGTTTCTCATTTTATGTAGATGCAGATGGTGATTCTCATGGAACAGGTTCAGGAACTGAAGTTTGTGGAGAAAATGGCACTACAGCACCAGAGGGTTATTCATTAGATGGAACAGACTGTAATGATAATGATATTAATGTATATAGAAATACACCATGGTATACCGATGCCGACGGAGACGGTTATGATGTAGGATTAAATAGTATGCCCACATGTTATGGCGCACTTCCTGCGGGAACTTCTTTGACTACTTTAGGAACAGATTGCGACGATACGGATAATACTATTTTTAGATCCGCTTTGTTGTATACCGATGTCGATGGTGATGGTTATACTGTTGGAAGCCCAACTCCAACATGCTACGGAGCGACACAACCAACAGGAACATCATTAACTTCTTCAGGGGAAGATTGTGATGATTCCGATAATACCGTTTACCGTTCTGCTTTATTATATGTTGATGTTGACGGAGATGGTTATACCGTTGGAAGTCCAACTCCAACTTGTTATGGAGCGACACAACCAACAGGAACATCGTTGACTACTTTAGGAGAAGATTGTGATGATGCAGATGATTCGATTTATCGTTCCGCTTCATTATATGTTGATGTAGACAGTGATGGGTATACTGTTGGAAGCCCAACTCCAACTTGTTATGGACCTACATTGCCTATTGGCACCTCACTAACTTCATCAGGAGAAGATTGCGATGATGCAAATTTTGCTATATACCAATTCGCTACATTTTATATTGATGCAGATCATGATGGATATACTTTAGGAACGGCTTCAATTTGTTCAGGTGCAACAACGCCATCTGGATATGCGACTACTACTTTAGGAGACGATTGTGATGATACCAATGCCGCTATCTACCGTACAGCTGTTTTATTTACCGATGCTGATACAGATGGATATACCGTAGGTGCCTCAAGTGTGGTTTGTTATGGAGCCACATTGCCGGCTGGAACATCGTTGACTTCTTTAGGAGAAGATTGTGACGATACCAATATTGCAATATACAAAAGTGCATTGCTGTACACCGATGTTGATGGAGACGGTTATGATGCGGGATCTGCTGTTGTATGTTACGGAGCAACACTTCCTCCTAGTAAATCGTTGACGACATTAGGAAGCGATTGCGATGATAGCGCTCCAGCACTACATCAAGCCAATAACTTGTATGCTGATAACGACAACGACGGATTTGGCTCCACAACGCCAACAGCAGTTTGTGCTCCGGTAAGTTGTCCAAACAATACCACTATTGCGGTAACTTTCAGAGCTGATTTGTCAGGACAAACGGTTGAAGCCGGAGGTGTGCATATTGCAGGAAACTTCGCAACACTTGGATCGAGTTCATTGCCAACCGACTGGTCTCCAAATGCATCAGGAAGCCAAATGAAATCTGTTGGAGGGTCTGTTTATGAAATTACTGTATTGTTCCCGGCATCTTCTGCAGGACTACCATTACAATTCAAAATACTTCGCAACAACGCTTGGAATTTGGGTGCAACGCAATATAGCGAAACTACGATTCCTGCGGCTTGTGGTATAGATGATGGTAATGGTTCTGGAACTTATAACAGAGTGCTCACGCTTCCTTCTCAGTATTTAGTTTGGAATGCAGCTTGGACACAGTGTCCAACCTCAGCAGTAACCTACTTATGCGACAATACTGATTGTGATGATGCTAGTGCTTTGGTGCATCAAACGTATGCCTTCTATACCGATGCCGATCACGATAATTACGGAACCGGTTCGTCCGAAATGATATGTGCTGTAAATGCTACGTCCCCACCATTAGGTTATTCTTTAAACAATACCGATTGTAATGACAATAACATTTTAGTTTACAGAACTGCAGAAGTATATACCGATACGGATGCCGATGGCTATTCAATAGGATCTGCAACTTCATTATGTTATGGGGCAACACTCCCGGCTGGAGTCTCTTTGACTTCTTCAGGGGAAGATTGTGATGATTCCAATGCCAACATCTTTCAATTTGCTACTTTCTATATTGACGCTGATGGTGATACGTATGGAAGTAATGCTACAGCTTCAGTTTGTTCGGGTTTGACAACTCCAACGGGTTATTCAACGAACAATCTTGACTGTGATGATACCAATGCGACTTTAAATCCGACGAACCCATGTGCTACTTCTTCTGTAGTGAATTTGAAATTATTTATTCAAGGGTATTACGCTGGTGGATCTACGATGAGTCCAGTTAAATCAAATCAAGATGGCGGAATTTCTGCAGCCGATGAGGTTGAAGATTTAGTGGTTGAACTGCATGACGCTGTTACGTATTCTTTAGTAGCAACAACCATTGCTACGTTGAAAACCGACGGTACCATGGTTTGTACTTTTAATTCAGCGCCAAGTGGATCGTTCTACATCGTTGTGAAAGGAACTAACATTCTTCAGAACTGGAGTGCTAGCCCACAAACGGTAGGTGATTCACCGTTAAG
>JBBRXW010000091.1:0-7676 GCA_038238295.1 Flavobacteriales bacterium
ATATAATCACCTTGCACGCGATCCATGCCATTGCTGGCACCGGCAACACCTCTAAAAATATTTCCGCCACCGATTACAATCGCAATTTGGATTCCTTTATCATGAATTTGCTTGATTTCCTCTGCATATGCTGCCAACCGTGCCGGATCAATACCGTACTGGCGATCTCCCATTAATGCTTCACCACTTAATTTCAGAAGAATTCTTTTGTATTTCATGAGTTGTTTTTACTTGAGTTGTGCAAATATAGTTATATTCTTTTTTCGTGAAATATCTTTTTAAAAAATGTTCCTTTAAGTTGTAGCATTTTAACTGCATTAGAAATCAAAAAAAACGCGCTTCTATCTGCATTTAACAGTAACTTTGTCATACTAAACTTTAGGATCATGAAGATTGCCGTGGCACAAGCAATGGTCAATAGCCATTCGTATACAAAATACCGTTTGATAGTTTCGCAATTGCTCGCTACCGGAAAGGCAACGGGCAACACGCAATCCTCTAATTTGGTGCATTATACCGAATTGAACGAAGCACGGATGAACCGCCTCGAAAAAAAGATAGTCATCACCGACGAAAACATTCAAAGGCTTTTGCAATTAAAGAAACAGTATGTCTGGTTGGTGCTATCAGAGGGCTGGTGCGGAGACTCGGCGCAGTTGCTTCCGATTATGAATAAATTAGCATCCTTTACTCAACATATTGAACTCAAGATTGTTTTCTGTGATGAAAACGAAGTGCTGATGAATCAATTCCTGACGCGCGGCGCAAGAGCCATTCCAAAATTGATTATCCTCGATATGGATTCGGAAAAAGTAATAGGAAATTGGGGGCCGAGGCCGAAAGCAGCGACTGATTTTATCAAGAGTTACAAACGACAATATGGTGACATCAATGAAACAGCAAAAACGGAATTACAGTTGTGGTACCTTCATGACAAAGGCGTGAGTACACAAAATGAAATTATGGAGTTGATGCTGCATCTGGAGCAACTGAATCCTCAAACAAAGTAATATTCATCGCATCTTTCACATCATAATCACCAATTTTGGTGCGGCGTAACGCAATAAGGTGCGCGCCGGAATGCAATGCTTTTCCAAAATCAAATGCCAGAGAACGGATGTACGTTCCTTTGCTGCACACGACCCGAAAATCGACTGCAGGTAGAGCGATGCGCGTAATTTCAAATTCGTGGATGGTGGTTTTTCGCGAAGCGATTTCCACAGTTTCTCCGGCACGGGCATGTTCGTACAATCGGACGCCTTCTTTTTTAATAGCGGAAAAAATCGGTGGTTTCTGATCGATCTCACCCAAAAACTGAGAAATGGTTTCGTGAATTAAATCTTCTGCAATATGCTCCGTCGGGAAAGTGGCGTCGATGTCAGTTTCCAAATCATACGAAGGTGTCGTCGCACCGATATAAAATGTACCGGTATATTCTTTCGCTTGCCCTTGTAATTCGGTAATTCTTTTGGTGAATTTTCCCGTGCATACCAGCAACAATCCAGAAGCTAAAGGATCAAGAGTTCCGGCATGACCGATTTTGATTTTCTTCAAACCGAGTTTGCTCTTCAACACCCACTTCATTTTATTGACCGCCTGAAAAGAAGTCCAATGCAAAGGTTTGTCGATCAGTAAAATTTGCCCGTTTTGAAAATCTTCGCCAGTCATTAAATTACAGACAAAGGATGAATGAAGAAATGAATCACCAGCAAAGCGGCACCAACAATAATGCGGTAATACCCAAATACTTTGAACCCGTGCTTGCTCAAAAATCCTATAAAAGATTTAATGGCAATTAACGCTACAACAAAAGCCACCACATTGCCAATAATCAACAAATTGGTTTGGTCGTGTGTCAAAACATAACCGTCTTTATAATAGTCGTAGCATTTTTTTACCGTCGCGCCCAACATCGTCGGAACGGCTAAAAAGAAAGAGAACTCTGCCGCTGCGGTACGCGATAATTTTTGTGACATTCCACCGACAATACTCGCACCACTTCGAGAAACACCCGGAATCATAGCCAAACACTGGAACAATCCAATCTTTAAACCTTTCACATAAGTGATTTCAGTATTTTTCGAATTGCCGAACCAATCATCGACCTTCAATAATAATATCCCACCGAGCAAAAGGGAAACCGCCACGGTAACAGGATTTTCCAATAAGGCATCGATTTTTTTACTGAAAAGCAATCCCAAAACTACCGCCGGAATAAAAGCGACCAATAATTTAAAATAAAAATCTAACGTCTGAAAGAAGCGTTTAAAATACAACACGACTACCGAAAGGATCGCGCCCAATTGAATGACAATCGTAAATAATTTAGTGAATTCTTCGTGCTCAATCCCAAAAAAGGAACTGGCGATAATCATGTGGCCGGTAGAAGAAACCGGGAGAAATTCGGTGATTCCTTCAATGACGGCGAGCACTAAAGCCTGTAATGTATTCATTTATGATTTTTTTGGATTTTTTAAAATCGAGTAAATCGTAATGCCAAATCCAATCAACACCATTGTCGGCGCCAAACGGATTCTTCTGAAATTAAAGATATCTTCATTAAACACTTTTGGATCATTGCTTCCGCCGCCCGACATCAATATAAATCCCAAGGCAATTACCGCCACCCCAATCAACAGGATTTTATAATTGATATTTTCAAAAAGAAACTCGTGTTGGTCTTGTTTCTCAGGTTGTTTTTCTTTCATAGTTATAGCTATTAATAAAGATCATCTGTTCTCAAATTCAAATACCGCTGTGTCGCGAAAAAAGTGCTGATCCACGTAATGACAATACCTACCGCCAAAACACCTAGCAATACAGCAATTGTCATGATTTGATCTTGCAAAATATTCAGGCTTGGGTATGTCGCATTAATATACAACAACACACCAATCAAAGCCAGAATCGCCAACACCGAACCGATAATTCCCAATCGGATGCTGCGCCAGATAAACGGTTTGCGGATAAAGGATTTTGTCGCGCCCACCATCTGCATTGTTTTAATGATAAACCGGTTGGAATAGATTGCCAGTCGCATCGAACTATTGATCAACAGGACGACGACTAAAGACAGAATGCCACTAATAATCAAAATCCACATGCTGACTCTCTTAATATTTTCGTTGACTAAGTTCACCAACTGCTTGTCATAAACGACGTCCGACACCATTTCGTTGGCACGGAACTGACTCTCTATTTTGCTGATATTTTCGGTATCGATATACGCTGCTTTTAGGTGAATGTCGAACGAATTCTGAAGTGGGTTCGCTCCCAAAAACGTCATGAAGTCTTCGCCGATAACATCGGTATGTTGCTTCGCCGCCTGTTCTTTGGTAACATATTCACTCGATTTAACGAAGGGCGCCATCTTCAATTCCTGCGAAAAAGCACTGCTAATACTATCGTTCGCATCGTTTTTAAAGAAAACGGTCATGACGATTTCTTCCTTAAAATCGTCCGCCAGTTTCTTAGAATTAATGACAAACAATCCCAAAATTCCTAAAAGGAACAGTACCAGAAACATACTAAAAACAACGGAAAAATAAGAGGAAATTAGCCTGCGCTTTTGAAACTTTTCGAATGAAGATCTCATAAATAAGTCAAATTATTGGGTAAAAATAATAAAGAATTTCTTTATTCATAGTTTATAACGGCCAAAGTTTTGTCATTCGTACAATAAACGTAAATTTGCTTCGGATTTTCAGGAGCTGTTTCCCGCTTTCCGCTGCAATCTTTTGCGCCGAACAACGGCACAAAAGGATTTCCGCTCTAATCGGGGCTATGAGAATCCGTTACATTTTACAAATTCAATAGATACTTTGCGCTTTTGCGTCTTTGCGAGCAACAGAAAACATGAAATACAATCCTAACGAAATCGAAGCCAAATGGCAGAACTACTGGGCAGCCAACCAAACCTTCGCTGCGAGTAATACCTCCGACAAACCAAAATATTATGTTTTAGATATGTTTCCGTATCCGTCCGGTGCAGGCTTGCATGTCGGGCATCCGCTAGGCTATATCGCTTCCGATATATACGCGCGTTTCAAACGTCACCAGGGATTCAATGTGTTGCATCCGCAAGGCTACGACAGTTTTGGTTTGCCGGCAGAACAATACGCGATTCAAACCGGGCAGCATCCTGACAAAACAACCAAGGAAAATATAGCGCGCTATCGCGAACAACTCGACAAAATCGGTTTCTCTTTCGATTGGAGCCGGGAAGTCCGCACCTCCGATAAAGAGTATTACAAATTCACACAATGGATTTTCATCCAACTCTTCAATTCGTGGTATTGCAAACATTCTGATAAGGCGTTTGATATTGCGGAACTTGTGAAAGTTTTTGAAGCCGAAGGCAATGCAGATGTCGATGTGGTTTGCGATGATAATGTCGAAATTTTTACGGCAACACAATGGAATGACTTTTCATCGGAACAACAACAAAAAATACTTTTAAAATACCGCTTAACATACCTTGCCGAAACCGAAGTCAATTGGTGCGCGGCACTGGGAACCGTTTTGGCAAACGACGAAATCGTCAACGGCGTTTCCGAACGCGGCGGTCATCCGGTAATTCGTAAAAAAATGACGCAGTGGAGCATGCGGATTTCCGCGTATGCGGAGCGTTTACTACAAGGTTTATACACCATCGTTTGGAGCGATAGCATCAAAGAAAGCCAACGCTACTGGATCGGAAAATCGGTTGGTGCGATGGTTTCCTTCCGTGTCATTGCAAACACAGCGAAACAATCTCAAGCCATTGAAGTCTTTACGACACGACCGGATACGATTTTTGGAGTTACTTTTATGACATTGGCGCCGGAGCATGAACTGGTAGCTCAAATTACAACGCCTGAACAAAAAGCTGCTGTTGAACAATATATAGAATCGACTTCAAAACGTTCCGAGCGCGAAAGAATGGCGGATGTTAAAACAATTTCAGGGGTTTTCACCGGCGCCTATGCCGAACATCCATTTACGAAAGAACCGATTCCGGTTTGGATTGGCGATTACGTGCTAGCGGGTTACGGAACCGGAGCTGTAATGGCAGTGCCTTGCGGAGACGAGCGCGATTATGCGTTTGCCAACTTCTTCAAAGGACAAAACGGAATGCCAGCGATTAAAAATATTTTCAATCAAGATATTTCTGAAGTCGCTTTTGCAGAGAAAACTGGATTTGAACTGGTTAATTCTGATTTCCTCAACGGATTGGGATACAAAGACGGAACGAAAAAAAGCATCGAAGCACTCGAGAAAATCAATCAAGGAAAAGGCAAAACGAATTACCGTTTGCGCGATGCTGTGTTTTCGCGGCAGCGGTATTGGGGCGAGCCGTTTCCGGTATATTATGTCAACGGATTGCCACAAATGATCGATGCGAACTACTTACCGATCGTATTGCCGGAAGTCGAAAAATACTTGCCCACCGAAGACGGGCAACCGCCACTAGGAAATGCAGCCGATTGGGCTTGGGATGCCGCAACAAATAAAGTAGTCAACAATGATTTGATCGACGACAAAACCATATTTCCTTTAGAATTAAATACGATGCCAGGTTGGGCGGGAAGTTCCTGGTATTGGTTGCGCTATATGGATGCACACAATACGAATGAATTTGCTTCGAAAGAGGCGGAACACTATTGGCAAAACGTCGATTTGTATATCGGCGGAAGCGAACACGCCACCGGACATTTATTGTATTCCCGTTTTTGGAATAAATTTTTGAAAGACCGCGGTTTTGTTTCGCAAGACGAACCGTTTAAGAAGTTGATCAATCAAGGGATGATTTTGGGGATGAGTGCTTTTGTTTACAGAAGCGAAGATTCTAAAAAATTATATTCGAAAGGATTAATCGCTGATAAAAATGTACATCCAATCCACGTTGATTTGGCAGTCATCAATGATGCTACAAATGAATTGGATATTGAAAAATTCAAAGCACATCCGTTATATTCCGATTACAAGGACGCTGAATTCATTTTAGAAAATGGCAAATACATCGTCGGCCGCGAAGTCGAAAAAATGTCCAAGTCCAAATACAATGTCGTCAATCCCGATGATATCTGCATCGAATACGGCGCCGACACCTTACGCCTATACGAAATGTTCCTCGGGCCACTCGAGCAAGCCAAACCATGGAATACCGCCGGAATTACCGGAGTTTTCGGTTTCCTAAAAAAACTATGGCGCCTGTATTTTGATGACAATGGTTTGATTGTCACCAACAATGAACCTTCAAAAGACAGCCTGAAAACGCTGCATAAAACCATCAAGAAAGTATGCGAAGACATTACAAATTTCTCGTTCAATACTTCGGTCAGCCAGTTCATGATTTGCGTCAATGAATTGACAGCGCAAAATTGTCATGAGCGCGCGATTCTAGAACCATTAGCAATTCTAATTTCCCCCTACGCGCCGCACATCGCCGAAGAATTATGGAGTCAATTGGGAAATACAGCATCCATTTCAACAGTCGCTTTCCCACAATTCGATGCGAAACATTTGGTCGAAAGCAGCAAAGAATATCCGGTGTCATTCAACGGGAAAATGCGTTTTACCTTAGCATTGCCACTCGATTTAACGGCAGCGCAAATAGAAGAAATTGTCATGAACGATGCGCGTACGATCAAACAATTAGACGGTAAAAAACCGAATAAAGTCATTATCGTTCCAGGAAAAATCATCAACCTTGTTGGTTAATTTCGTTGCGTCTTAGAGCCTTTGCGTGCAATTAGTATCTCGCAAAGACGCAAAGTTTCATGACAAAATTGCACGAATGTTAACACAAAACAAATTGGCTTGCAAATTGACAGCGAATTTGTACTTTTAAATTTTAAACTTAAAAACTATGTATCTACTATTAGCTGGACTCTTAATGTTGGTCAGTTGGTTGGTCAGCAACCGATTGAAGAACAAATTCGAATTGTATTCGAAACTCCAATTGCAAAACGGCATGTCCGGAAAAGAAATCGCCGAAAGAATGTTAGCCGATAATGGCATCACCGATGTTCAGGTCATTTCTGTCGAAGGCCAACTCACCGACCACTACAACCCGGCCGACAAAACAGTCAACCTGAGTGAAGCCGTTTACAACCAAAGAAATGCCGCTGCCGCCGCCGTTGCCGCTCACGAATGCGGACACGCCGTGCAACATGCTACTGCCTATGCTTGGTTGGAAATGCGTTCGAAATTGGTTCCGGTTGTCAGCGTGGCTTCTAACTATATCCAATGGATTCTGATCGGTGGAATTTTGATGGTGCGCACATTTCCACAATTATTATTGGTTGGAATCGTGCTTTTCGCCGCAACAACTTTGTTTTCACTAATCACATTGCCGGTAGAATATGATGCGAGCAACAGAGCATTGGCCTGGTTAGAAAACAAACACATGCTGACTCAAGAAGAACAAGCCGGTGCCAAAGACGCACTAAAATGGGCCGCTAGAACCTATGTCGTTGCAGCCATCGGATCGATTGCCACACTGATGTATTACGTAATGATTTATTTGAACAGAAGATAAATTTTCTGAAATACCACGATTTTAAAATCCAAATTCTAACGCTTCTAAAGTTGGGATTTGGATTTTCTCTTTAGAAGCTATTCCTGCTATCCGCTCCAATCTGTCATGGCGAGAAACGCAATGACAGGATTTCCACTGCTATCAGGGCTAGGGC